>CAZMRP010000351.1:0-5965 GCA_964568275.1 uncultured Myxococcales bacterium | reverse complement strand
ATCGCCGTTTGCCTCTACTCTGTTAGTAGCGGCACCGGGCGGATCGTTACACATCACCCTCCCCCGGGCCGCCATGATCACCCGGGCGCGGTCGTCCGCGTCGATCGGCGGTGTGTGCGTGTGCGTTTGTGTGTGCGGGGGGGGGGTACAACGTCATCGGAATCGGGTCCTTCCAGGCTCGCACGCAGCTTGGCCGCGACGCGACAGGCCCGGACACGGACCGCCCCGGCCGTCGTGCCCACCCTGGCCGCCACGTCGGCAGCGCTCCAGTCCGCGACGCGGAGCAGGACGAAGCAGAGCGCATCGCGTCGCGGAAGGCGCTCCAGCGTCGAGAACGCTCGGCGGAACTCCTCCGACCGGATCGCGAGCTTCTCGGGCGATCGATCCTCGCCGTACACCAGCGCCGCGAGGATCGTCAGCTCGCGCAACCTCCGGCGCTCCACCTCGCCGTGACGCCGCTTGTCCCGCAGGCGCCGCCGCACGACGCTCCAGAGCCAGGTCGTGAACGACGACTCGGCGTGCCAATCGGCGCGACCTTCCGCGATCGCCGGCGGCAAGGAAATCCAAGCACGATCTGCCTGGCGACCCAAGCCGCTCCTGGAGTCCATCGATGTCCCCCGCGATGCCCATCACCCTGCCGACGCAATGTAACATATTGTGGTTTCCACGACACCGCAAGGGCGAGGGCGGCGCTTCGCGGAAGACTCACGACTCGACGGGGGCGGAAGGCCGGAACACCCTGCGGATCGTGGTCGAAGGCGGACTACGTTGAGCCGCGGGAGCCCCATCTGGTTACCGTGCCGCGCATGCCTGCTCCCAGCATCCTGTCCGTTTCGCCATCCGTCAAGGGGCGCAATCCCGTCTGGCAACTCGTTCCCAAGCCGGGTAGCCTGCGTACGTCATGGCCGCCGACGGTGATCAGCCGCGCGACTCTGGGAAGTCGGGCACGACCCGAGGCGGGGGAGCACCACGCCGACCGCGGCAGTGGGTGGATCCCACCGCCGATCCGCAACTTCGGGACATCCGCCGCAACGTGATCATCGCCCTATGCGCGGACGACGAGTTGATGAAGCAGCTCGTGCTCAAGGGCGGCAACGCCCTCGACCTGGTCCACGACGTCGGCGGCCGGACATCGCAGGACCTGGACTACTCGATCCCGGGCGACTTCGACGACCTGGAGCGGATCGAGCAGAAGCTGTCCTCCGTGCTGCGGGACCAGTTCGCCCGGAAGCAGATGGTGGTCTTCGACGTGAAGCTCGGCCGCCGGCCGCCGCAAGGGGGCGAGGAACGTCAGTCGGGCTACCAGCTCGAGTTCAAGCTGACGACCCGGGCACGGTGGGACGCCGCCGGCGGCGACCTGACCCGGGCCCGCCGCGACGCGACGGTCGTCGGCCCCGCCCAAGCCCGTCGCGTTGAGGTCCAGATCAGCAAGTACGAGTACTGCGCGGCGAGGCAGCCGGCGGAGCTCGACGGCTTTCGGCTGTACGTCTACACGCCGGCAATGATCGCGATCGAGAAGCTCCGGGCCATCTGCCAGCAGATGAACGAGTACCCCAGGCGGGCGCACCCTGCCCCTCGTGCCCGCGACTTCTACGACATCCACGCTGCGATCACGCAGGCGAACGTGGATCTCTCCACAGAGGAGAACCTCGCCCACCTCAAGGCCGCCTTCGATGCGAAGGAAGTTCCGCTCCAACTGCTCGGCCGGATTGAGGCGTACCGCGACTTCCACCGCGCCGACTGGCCCGCCGTCGAGAGCACGGTCCGCGGCGGCGTCCCGCACGACTACGATTTCTACTTCGACTTCGTCGTCGCCGAGGTCCGGAGACTACATCCCCTTTGGATGGTAGATGCGCCATGACTTGTCCAAGGCCGGGTCGCGCAGGCCGTGGGCCAAGTAGAAATCAAACTTGAAGCCAGGCTCCCGCAGGCGCTCCAACGTGTCGGTTGGCGCCCCTGCTCGCTCGAGGTAGAAGCCGATCGCCTGATGGTATGGGTAGACGTAGTCCAGGGTCTTCAGCGCGGCGACGAGACGGTTGATGGACAGGCGGTCGACGGCGTTGCGGTACGCAGCAAGGACTTGATGCACGCCGCCCGCGTAGTCGGGACGAACGGCGATGTCGATCAGCGTGCGCTCGACGCTGGTGACGGACAACTCCTCGCCCTCGCCGTACGGTAGGGCGATCACCTCGAGGCGCCCGGTGTGCTTCCCGCTGAGGACCGTGAGCAGGTAGTCGCGATAGCGGTAGGAGAGGTTCGACCGGCGCTGCCGGCCCTGGAAAGCCCGCTCTAGGCCTGCCTGCGTGAGGGACCCCGGGTTCGATGGCTTCGGCGTCTGCTCCCGGTTCACGTAGATGATCGCCGGGATCTGATCGGTCAGTTGGTGCAGGAAGAGAGCGGTGCCGTGGGTCAGGTAGCCGTTGTTGACCAGGGACAGCGCCACCGCGAACGGCGAAGGATCCCCCTTCACGTAGCGCGTCTTGGACTGATACGAGTCGTCCGTCGGCGACAGGGTGATACCCGTCAGCTCTCCCGCATCGATCAGGAGGCTCAGCATCGTCTGCGAACGAGCCCGTCTGGGCAACCTCCAGGCCGCCCGGTTCTCCTCGAAGATGCGGTCGAGGTCGCGCCGCTGGTACACTACGGTGCCGCGGTTGCGGAACGTCCGTAGGATCGATTCGCGCGCATCTTGGAAGCTCACCGCCATGATGATGATATATATACCAACTTCACGACAGCTTCAACAACGCGGATTGCATCTCCAGTATTTGTAACAATATCGTTGCCTTGCGAGAATATCCGACGAGTCTCGTCACTGCCTACCGTCGAGGTATATATACCTCTGACGGTAGGCACCGGAGGACCCTCAACGTATCAGATCGCTGGGCGGTCGCTGGTTCTGCTATTCAACGCCCTGGCCCGTCCTTGAACACCTTCTCCCGGTGCCAGGCCAAGTAGACCCTGTGCCCGTCCTGGAGCCCGCGAACCCGCCGCGGCCCCTCCAGCCCCAGCACCGCGCGCGCTGCATCGTCCAGCATCGTCGACACCACGATGGTCCCGTCGTCCTCGACGGTGATCAGGCCGGCGTCGAAAGCGGCATCGAGGTGCGCGGCGAGCAGAAGGCCGTTGAAGGTGTCGAGGCGCTCGGCGTCGGTGGCGCAGTCGGCCCAGGGCTTGATGTGGCTGGCGCGCAGCAACTCGGGGACCGCGAGGCCGGAGATCGCGCAGCGCCCCTCCCAGACCGCCAGGAGGCCGTCGCGGAAGACGTCCTGGCCGACGCGCTGGACGACGAGGCGTTCGGCCTCGGTCGTCCTGGGCATCCCGACCGTCTGCCGCTCGAACTCGTGGAGCAGCTCGTCGGGGAGGTTACGGCTGAGCTGGAACGCGCGGCGGACGAGGCGGTGCAGGGCGGGGACGTCCGGCACGGTGCGGCCCGCGGCGGCGCCCGGCGGCAGCGGCGAGGCGAGCGGCGTGCCGTACTCGCCCAAGGCCCGCGCGACGTGGAGCTGCGAGAACGCGGCGATGAACAAGTGCTCGGCGAGCGTGGCGAGCCAGACGCGCAGCGGAGCCTGGGTGCTGGCGAAGCCGAGCCAGTCGCCCTGCCGCCCGAGGTCGCGGTCGAACCCGTTGTCGGCGGCGACCTTCTCGAGCCGGGTGATCACGATGGGGGTGGGTGGGGTCGTCATCGCTTCCCCTTCCTCGTCTCCGCGTGCGCGACCCTCTGGTCCGCCGGCGGTGGGTCTACACGCTTGCCGACGGGACACCCTGATCCGCCGCCGTCACGCCGTCGCGCATCAAGCCCCCGATGGCGTTCTCGGGAAGGACAGCACGACCGCGCGTTTCACGGCGGCGCGGGGACTCCGGGGACCGGACACTCGCACAGCCCCTCGTCCATGGTGCGGATCACCCCGGGCGGGCGCCATCGGAAGTAGACCAGGTTTCCCCAGAGCTGCACCTCGTACTCGGTGCCGGGCAGAGCGGTGACTTGCCGCTCCTCGCCGCTGACAAGGTCCCGCATCCACACGTCGGCCTCGGGGTACCTGGCGGTGGGATCGGGTGCGGCTCGCACGTCGCTCCACACGACGGCGTTCCCGAAGATGCGGGGCGGGTAGCGCGCGGTGGTGTCGGAAGTGACCCGCCGGTCCTCGCCGGTCGCTAAATCGTGGACGTACACGTCGAACACCGGGGAGTGCCCGAATCCTGCCGCCGCGTGCCGGAACTCCTCCCACGCCACGCGGTGCTCGTGCAAGGCGGGCAGGGTCTGATCCGCCGGGTCATCGCTGAGGTTGGTCCGCACGCCGGTGTCGAGGTCCACGAGGTAGACCTCGCCCGGTGTGGCGAGTGCCACCTGGTCCTCCCACACGTTCGAGATGAACAGCCCGCCGGGGGACCCGTCGTACCGCCGCACGGCGCCGGTCGTCAGGTCGAGGGCGAACAGATACGTCCAGCAATCGGCGTCGCGCATCACGAACGCTCCCCGCGTGCCGAACGCCTCGAGCTGATCGACGTCAAGACCAGAGCAGCCGGCGCCCGGCAACGGCTCACTGGGCGCACGGAATTCGACCAACAGCCGATCACTCCCGAGCGTCTGATCGGCAAGTCGGAACTCTGCGACATCGTCGCACCCGACTTCGCCCGGGACGGTCAGATCGCGCGAGTAGACGGTGCTCTCTCCCCCAGCGGAAATAGACAAGGCCGCGACGAGATCTGGCCATACGGCGCCGACGCGCGGCACTTCGATGGGAGCGTGTTCGCAGTATAGCGGCTGGTGCTCGAGCGTATCCAAGTTCAGCGCCAAGATGCGTCGGTCCCGCATCATCACTGCCCGGCGATCCCAGACGGAGAAGCGATAGGCGCCCCACGAAACCTGCCGACACCCGGGGCCGCAGTCGACGACGGGCGGCTCCCAGCCCGGCGGCGGCTCGTAGTCGGGCGTCCAGGGGTCGCACTCGACCTGCACCCCTAGGTACTCGCAGTCGCCAGCATCGCCCACGGCGTCTTCGTCCGTCGCATCCAGCCCGATGTCCGCATCGAACGAGTCGGCCTCGCCGTCCGTCCCGGAGGAATCGTCAGTCGGAGTGGACTCCGCATCCTCCGCGGAAATGTCGTCCGCGTCGGGGCGACCGTCAGGGCGTGCCGACGGGCAACCGCACGCGAGCAGCGCGAGGAACAGCGCCATCCTCGGCGGACGCATCGACATGGGCGACCTCCAGCAGATTCTCGTCGAGTCGGCAAGCCATGCCCTCGGCGAATTGGACACCCGACACCCAATCGACCAAGTCGTGCACGCCCGCGAGGCGGGCGGGGCTGACCCGGAAGTCGACGACCAGCCGTTCCTCGTGTCGGCCGACCACGTAGGCGAAGTCGCCCCAGACCCGGAAGGACTCCGTTTCGAACGGAAGGTCCACGACCTGGGCGATGCGAGGCGAGTCGGTGCGAGCCATGTCCACCTGCAACAGCTTGCTGTCGCGCAGCACGTAGGCGCGCGAACCGTGCACATCGAGAAGCCGCGGCGGCAAGGAAATCCAAGCACGATCTGCCTGGCGACCCAAGCCGCTCCTGGAGTCCATCGATGTCCCCCGCGATGCCCATCACCCTGCCGACGCAATGTAACATATTGTGGTTTCCACGACACCGCAAGGGCGAGGGCGGCGCTTCGCGGAAGACTCACGACTCGACGGGGGCGGAAGGCCGGAACACCCTGCGGATCGTGGTCGAAGGCGGACTACGTTGGGGCTACCAAACCGAGGTACCCATCAAGCTCAAGGGCGGCAAGCGGGTGCGCAAGGACGCCGTCAAAGGAAAAGAAGTGGTTATCATCAAGCCCGACACCCCGAGCGGCCGAAGGGCCGGCCAGAAACGTGCGGCCTTGATGAAGAAGGATGGATACAAGCCCAAGGTGATCCTCTATGATCCGACCGATCCCGCGTACCTGCCAGGATCACCGACCTACATGGGACCTAGT
>CAZMRP010000350.1:0-5967 GCA_964568275.1 uncultured Myxococcales bacterium | reverse complement strand
GGGACGGTGACGCCGGGACGGCAGGTTCGGGGTGTTCGCACGGCTCGCACGACTCGCACGGCTCGCACGGTTCGCACGGCTCCTGGTAGCGCCCGCCGTTCCCCCGTCCCGACTACTTCGTCAGCTCGAGAATCCACAGCGTGCTGTCGGTGTCCCGTGTGCTCCAGCGCGCCGTCTCGCGCAGACCGGCGGCGGCCGCCGCCGCGGCGGCCTCCTCGAGCGTCAGGTTGGTCCGGTGCTCGAACGGCAGATCGTTCCGGGAGACGACGCGGCGGAGAGCCGGCGCGTCGCGCACGATGCCGAACACGACATCCTCCGCGAGCAGCACGGTGCCGCCCGCCCGGGTCAGTCCGGCGAGTCGGCGCAGGGCACGCTCGAGCCGCGGCAGGTGGGCCAGCGAGCGCAGGGCGAGGACGGCGTCGAACGGCGGGCCGGACCGGTGGAAGCGGTCGAGCGTGGTGCGGCGGAACTCGAACCCCGGGGCGGCCGGTCCGCGGGGCGGTCGGGGGTCGAGGCCGAGGTAGCGCAGTCGGCCCGCGCGTGCGGCCGGCTCCAGGGCGCTCCGGTACGGCGCGGTGCCGCAGCCGACGTCGAGCACGCGTTCGGCGAGACGGCGGAGGCGGCGGTCGAGCAGTGACTGGACGCGCCGGAAGGCGGGGCCGGGCGTCTCTTCGAGCAGTCCGCCGCACAGCGGGCGCGTCGGGCAGCGTCGGCAACTCGGCGCGAGCCGCAGCCGCCGCAGCTGGGCGGCGAAATCGGTGACGAGCCGCGCCGCGCCCGGGGCGGCGTAGGTCTGCTGCTGCTCGCGGACGGCGACGCGCAGCGTCTCGTCGGAGAAGTCGCGCGTCGGCGTCTGGTGGCGGCGCGCCCGGTCGGGAGCGGTGCGGACGAGGATGCCGCGAAGCGGGTCCGGCGGCGGGCGGAGTCCCGCGCGGATCGGGCAGGCGCGCGGCTCGAGTCGCTCGTCGCGGGGCGCGGGCACCCAGTTGAACGAGTTGGGGACCGCGCGCGACACCGGGCGCAGCTCCGCGGCGCCGCGGCGCGCCAGGTACTCCACGAAGACGCCGCGGCAGCGGCGCCGCAGCGAGCAGCCGCGGCAGGCGTCGGCGAAGGCGCGGTGGCGGTCGTCGACCGGGAACCAGTCCCGCTCGAACGCCTCGCTCATCCAGGCGAAGCCGTCCTCGCGCAGGGCGCACTCGAGCTCCTCGAGCGACGCGGCGTGGCACAGCGGCAGGCCGTCCCAGACCACGGGGCGCTCCGGCCGTGACCGCCGGGCGCAGGCAATCGCCGCCCGGATCGCGCGGGCGGCGGCGGCGAGCGGCGGGACGAGGTCGTCGAAGTCGTCGAGCACGTTGCCGGCCGGCTCGATCAGCGAGAACTTCAGCCGGACGGTCGGCAGCCGGTCGAGGAGCCGGACGATCCCGCGCAGCCGCGCGACGTTCCAGCGGGTCACCACGACGTTGGCCGTCACCTCGGCGACGCGCGGCGCCAGGGCGGTCAGCGCCGCGAACGTCTGGTGGAAGGCCCGGGCTCCGGCGTGCCGGTCGTGCAGGGCGGCGTCCGGGCCGGCCAGCGAGACGTAGGTGTAGTCGAGGCCGCGCGCGACCAGCCGGTCGACGAGTCCGGGGTAGGCGAGCATGCGGCCGTTGGTGACCAGGCCGAGGCGCAGGCCGGCGGCGGCGATGCGATCGACGAGCGCGAGCCAGCCGGGCTGGATCGTCGGCTCGCCGCCCGAGAGCACGATCATCCGGGCGCCGAGGGCGGCGGCGCGGCGGACCTTCCGCTCGAGGTCCGCCGGGCGGCTGCGGACGCCGCGGTGGGGGGCGGCGTGGCAGAACACGCAGTTGTTGTTGCAGTCGTAGCCGAGCTTGAGCAGGGCGCGGGGAACGGCGCGCATCCGCCGATTCTCCCCCGGATCGCGGTCGGATGGCAGTGCCAATTCGCGGAGGGGCGGATGGGGCCGTCGGGTCGTTCGCGGTCCTGTGGCGTGGGGCCGGCTTGCCGCCGGGGGACCCGTGGGGCATGCTCGAGCCGCGCTCGCGGTCCGGGAGCGCCCGCGCCGTCGGCGCGGCGGGAAGGCGAGGTGGGGCATGGCGGACGCAACGCTGGACACGCTGCGTGCGGAGCTGCAGCGGATCAACCTGGAACTGCTCGAGCTGCTCAGCCGGCGCGGGGCGGTGGTGCAACAGGTGCAGGCGATCAAGCAGCGGGACGGGATTCCGACCTACGTGCCGGAGCGCGAGCAGGCGATGCTGGAGCAGCTGGCGGCGGCGAACCGCGGGCCGTTTCCGGACGAAGCGGTGCGGCAGCTGTTCAAGGAGATCTTCCGGGTCTCGGTGGCGCTGATGGAGGCCGGCCAGCGGCAAGTGTTGCGGGTGGCGCGGGCGTCGGGTTCTCCCGAGGTTCGGATCGCGGTGGGCGGCGTGGAGTTCGGTGGTGCGCCGGTCGTGATCGCCGGGCCGTGCGCCGTGGAGGACGAGCCGCAACTGGACGCGGTGGGCGCGAAGCTGAGCGAACTGGGCGTGCGGCTGCTGCGGGGCGGCGCCTACAAGTCGCGCTCGTCGCCCTACGCGTTCCAGGGCCTGGGGCGTCGGGGGCTCGAATTGCTGCGCGCCACGGCGCGGCGCTACGGGCTGGCCGTGGTGACGGAGGTGACCGACACGCGGAACGTGGCGCTCGTGGCCGAGTATGCCGACGTGCTGCAGATCGGGTCGCGCAACATGTACAACTACGATCTGCTGCGGGAGGTCGGCGGCGCGGGCAAGCCGGTGCTGCTGAAGCGCGGGCTGTCGGCGACGGTCGAGGAGTTGCTGTGGGCGGCGGAGTACGTGGCGTTGCACGGGAACGAGCAGGTGATCCTCTGCGAGCGGGGGATCCGGACGTTCGAGACGCAGACGCGGAACACGCTGGACGTGTCGGCGATCGCGTTGATGCGGGAGCAGAGCCGGCTGCCGGTGGTGGCAGACGTCAGCCACGCCGCCGGTCGCAGGGACATCCTGGCGGCGCTGGCGCGCGCGGCGCTGGCTGCCGGGGCGCAGGGGGTGATGGTCGAGGTGCATCCGCATCCCGCCGCCGCTCGCTCGGACGCGCAGCAGCAGCTCGACTTCGACGAGTTCGAGAGGTTCCTCGCGGCGGTCGGGTTGCGACGCTAGCTGTCGGCCGGTGGCGCGCCGCTGCGGCAAGGAGTGTCGGTCATCCGTTCCAACGGCCCGAGGACGCCGTCGGGGCCGACGAACGGTCGTTCGAGCAGGGCGTGGTGTCCTTGGGACGGGAAGCCCGGCTCGGGACGGGAAGCCCGGCTCGACGTGCGGCGGGCAGTGCGGGTGCGGGTCCGGGAGCAGGCGGGGTGTCGATCCGCAGGCGCGGGCGAGCGTCGAGCCCCGGGTGCGGACGAGGGGCGGATGGGTGTTGGTGGACGGACTGGTCGGGGCCCTCTATCATCCTTCGGTGCGGGGGAGAGGGCGTCATGCGGGTCGTGCGGGTGGCTGGTCGGCGGATGATTGTGGCGTGGGTCGCAATCTGCGGCGCGTGCCAACTGGCGGCGCCGGAGGAACGCCGGCTGCCGCGGTCACCGGCCGGCCGGGCGGCGATCCCGGACGTCGTGGCGGCGGATCCGCAGGTCGCAGAGGAGGTGCCGGCCGCGACGGTGGACCCGGTGCCGGCCGTGGTGTTGCCGGCGGCCGAGCCGCCCGTCGCCGAGGCGGCGCCGGCGGACGACGGCTCCCATTGCGCGGAGCCGCCGGAGCGGATCGCCGCGCGCGAGGAGATGCAGCGCATGGCCGACGGGCACGCGCGGATGGCAGAGCGCGTGCGCGTGTTGCGAGCGGAACTGGAGCGGGCGTCGCGGGAACTGCTCGAGGCGTCGGCGTTCGAGCGGCTGCCCGGGTTGGCGAGGGAGTTCGCCGGGCGCTTCGCCGAGGTGCCGGATTGGGGAGCGGCGAGCGCCGATCTGCTGACGGGGCTGCTCGAGGCGGCCGCCCTGTGGACCGCGGTCTGCCGGGCGCTCGCCGCAGGGCCCGCCGAATGCGACCGGCTGGACGTGGTGCCGGGCCAGGACGGCGGTCACTGCCGCCTGCTCGTGCAGTTGCTGAAGCTGGCGCGGGAGCGTCCCCGTCGGCTGAGCTTGCCGGCGGCCCTCGCGATTCGGCTCGGCTGGTGGGGCGATTGGCCGCGGGCCGAGGTGCTGTGGCAGGTGGCGCGCGGCGGGTTGCCGGCGGAAGCGTGCGAGCGGCTGGCGGTGGCCGCGGCGCCGGGTCACTGGGCGCTGCCGACGTGCCGGGCGCTGGCGGCGGGGGATGTCGCGCACTGCGAGGTTCTCGCCGGAAGCGTGCGGCGACGGGCCTGCGTCGCCCTGGTCCACGGGCTGCCGGGCGCGAGGGACGGTGGGGCGGCGGACCCGCTGGGCGCGCTGCTGCGCGAGCGGCTCGAGTTGTCGAGCGATGCCTCGGGTTGTGCGACCTGGGTTCCCCGGGTGGTGACGGTCGTGCTGGACGAGGCGGGGGTGTTCGAGCCGGCACCGCTGGCGCTGCCGGAGATCGAGCGGCGGCGGGGGACCGCCCCGGCGCCGTGAGACCGGCGAGGCGGTTGCCGGTGGAGGAGCTTCCGGCCTACGATCCGCGGGTGTCGAGCGGACGGGCCGAGCGCTGCGAGTACTGTGACGAGTGGGAGGGGTGTGCCGAACGGCGGACCGGGGTGCCGCCGTCGGCGGCGTGTTTCGTGCCCCGGCGCCGCCTGGACCTCGCCCGCGTGCGGTCGCTTCTGCTGCGGCTGCGGCACGCGGCGGGGTTGCCGGCGGCCCCCTTCGCGACCCTGGAGCGTGTGCTGCGGACGCACTTCGCCCGTGCCATGGCGCGGTACTCGAACATCCTCGAGTTCTCGTTCTCGGCTTGCGGGACCGAGGTTTCCCCGTACCGCTTCTCGTATTCGTTCCCGGCCTTCGGCGGCGCAGCGGCGGCGCGCGAGTTGGCGACGTGCCGGGCGCTTGTCGGGCCCTTCGGTCCGGGAGCGTTGCGGGTGGCGGACCGGGTGTTGGCGCAGGCGGATCCGGCGCTGGTGACGCAGCCGCTGTTCGGGATCGACGCACGACCGGGAGTGCTGAGGCTGAAGCTGTACCTGCAGTTCCCGGACGGCCGCGCGCGGGACAAGCTGGCGTTGCTGGCCCGGCTGCTCCCGGCGGCGGCGCTGCGCCGGTTCGCCGACGCTCCGGAGCGGCTGCACCTGGTCGGCATCGACTTCGGGCGCGAGGGGGTGCTGGGCTTCAAATTGTACTACCTGCGGATGGGGGTGGCGGCGGCGGTGCTGGGGCGGGCGTTCCCGCGGGCGGCGGTGCTGCGGCACCTGGAGGAACGGCGGCGGGTCGAGACGTTCGATGACGTGGTGTTGATCGGCCGGTTCAGCCCGGCGGGCGAGTCGTGGGGCCCGCCGATCGCCGAGTTGGATCTCGGGCTGCGCGCCAACCGCCTGGGGTGGAGCGACGTCGATGGGTTCTACGCCCGGCGGGCGACCGGGCGGTCGTTCGCGGCGTTCCGGCGCGGGCTGCTGGCGGGGCGGCGCTGGGCGGCGACGCGGTTGTCGGTGTCGGCGGTGGGAGGCGGCAAGTTGAACGTGTACTACGTGCCGCTGGACCCGCCGCGGAAGGGTCGGGAATGAAGCGGCGCATCCTGCTGATCAACCCGCCGGTGCTGGCGGTGGACCCGTTCCAGGTGGACCTCTATGCCGAGGGGTTGCCGTTCGGGCTGCTGCAGATCGCGGCCCAGCTCCGGGAAAGCGGCGTCGCCGTGCGGTTCCTGGACATGATGGGCTACCCGGAGCTGCGCGGGGCGACCGCGCTGGTGCCGGCGCACCGTTGGGGTCGGCTGTCGGCGGGGGACGTCGACGTTGAGACGGAGCTCGACGTGTTCCGCTACGGGAGGTCGCTGCGCTGGCTGGCGCGGCGGACGTGGTCGTCCGCGCCCGAGAACCCGCGCC
>CAZMRP010000349.1:0-5994 GCA_964568275.1 uncultured Myxococcales bacterium | reverse complement strand
ACGCGGGGGCGGCCCCGGGAGCCGGGCGGCGTCGGGGTGGCGGCGTTGCGCGGGGGTGCGGTGGTGGGCGAGCACACGGTCTTCTTCCTGGGGGAGGACGAACGGCTCGAGCTGACGCATCGGGCCGTGAGTCGACGGGTTTTCGCCCGCGGGGCGTTGCGTTGCGCCCGCTGGCTGGCCGGCCGGGGGCCGGGCCGGCACCGAATCGACGACGTCCTGCTTCCCGGTCGATCCGGTTGACGCGCCCTTCCGGGCTTTGCTACTCTTCCGCCATTCCTGTGAGTTTCACGGGAGGTAGGGATATCATGACGCGTCTTCCCGGCTCGTGGGTCGCTCTGGGTCTGGCACTGCTTCTCGGCACGGGGTGCGGTGCCATCGAGTACAGCGTCTACATCCTGCAGGCGCACGAAGCGGTGGCGGAGGCACAGGTTTCGGGGGCCGGCCCGCTGCCGGACGTGCTCGACGCCGAGGGGGCCGGCACGGCCAGCTCGGGGGCGGCCTACGAGATCCTGTTGTCCTGCGCGACGGACGACGAGGAGGCGTGTCCGCGGGAGCAGCGGGGCGTCAACTGTTGTCTGGCGCCGTACGAGTACACCTACGCGATGGAGCACCTGCGCAAGGCGCGCGAGGAGGTCGGCCAGGCCGACTACCAGGCCGCGGTGGAAATGGCGCGGCTGGCGCGGGACTACGCCCGCAAGGCGCGCGACATGGCGGCGGAGCTGCGGCGCGAAGCGGGCCGCTAGGCCGGGTGGGGAGACGACGATGCACGCACGTCGAATCTGGGCTCTTCTCGCGCTGGCCGGGCTGGTCGGTTCCTGCACCGCCGGCACGCGCGTGCGCGGACAGCTCGACGCGGTCCGCGAGAAGTTCGAGCAGGCGGAGCGCAACGGGGCGTACAACTGCGCGCCGCACGAGCTGGCGATGGCCAAGAGCCACTACGAGTTCGCGCAGATCGAGCTCGACGAGGGCTACCTCGGCCGGGCCCAGGAGCACTACGACATCGCGCGGCGCAACGCCGACCTGGCCTACGACCTGTCGCCGCCGGACCGCTGCGCGCCGCGCGGGGCGATCATCGCGCCCGACTGCGTCGACCGCGACGGGGACGGCATCTGCCAGGAAGCGGACCGCTGCCCGGACGATCCGGAGGACTACGACGGCTTCGAGGACACCGACGGCTGTCCCGACGACCAGGACACCGACGGCGACACGATCCGCGACTCGCTCGACCAGTGCGTGGTCGACCCCGAGGACGACGACGGCTACCAGCAGGCGGACGGGTGCCCGGAGCCGGACAACGACCTGGACGGCATCCTGGACGTCGACGACCGTTGCATCAACGAGCCGGAGGACCCGGACGGCTGGCAGGACGAGGACGGCTGCCCGGATGCCGACAACGACACCGACACGATCCTCGACGTCGACGACCCGTGCCCGAACGAGGCCGGGCCGCTGGACGGCGACCCGCCCGGTTGCCCGCGGGTCTACGTCGGCGCGGTGGTCACCACCACGCACATCGAGATCACGCAGACGATCCACTTCGAGTACGACAAGGACGTGATCCGGCCGGAGTCCTACGCGATCCTGAACACGGTGGTCCAGATCCTGAAGGACTTCCCGGCGATCACCCTGGAGATCCAGGGCCACACCGACAGTCGCGGCTCGGACAGCCACAACCTGGACCTGTCGATCCGCCGCGCCGCCGCCGTGCGCGACTACCTGCAGTGCGCCGGCCGCTACTCGGCCTGCACGTCGGGGACGGCGATCGACGGGACGCGGCTGACCTCGGCGGGCTTCGGCGAGACCTGTGCGATCGACGACAACCGGACCGACATGGGCCGCGCCCGGAACCGCCGGGTCGAGTTCATGCGTACGGACGTGGAGTGGACGCGGCCGTGCGACCTGCCGTCGCAGGAGACGCGGCGTCGCGGGCGCTGACGGGCGCTCGTGCGGAGGAACCGTTGATGCGCAACGCAATCCCCCTTGGCCTGGTGCTCGCTCTCGCGCTTCTGCCCGCCCCGCCGGCGGCGGCCCAGGCGGACCAGCAGGTCGCCGGACTGCTCCAGCAGGGCCAGCAGGCCTACGAGCAGTACCTCGACATCGGCTCGGCCCAGAACTACGTCGACCAGGCGATCCGCCTGGTCCAGCAGTACGGGGTCACGGGCAACAACGCGGCGCTGGCCTACGCGCTGCGCGGCGTGATCCACGTCTGGATGGGCGAGGAGTCGCAGGCCGTCGAGATGTTCAAGTCGGCCCTCTCGAACAACCCCAACGTGATGGTCCCGGCCGCGTGGGGCGGGCCGGACATCGACGAGGTGATCGAGAAGGCCCGCCGGCAGCTTCCGCCGCCGGTGACCTATCCGCCGCCCGTCACCTGCCCCGGCGGCGCCTATCCGCTGCCCGACGGCACCTGTCCGCAGGTCTACGCCCCGCCGGTCACCTGCCCCGGCGGCGCCTACCCGCTGCCCAACGGGCAGTGCCCGCCCGCCTACACCCCGACCTGCCCCGGCGGCGTCGCTCCGCTGCCCAACGGGCAGTGCCCGCCGGCCTACGTGCCGCCGGTCACCTGCCCCGGCGGCGTCGCCCCGCTGCCCAACGGACAGTGCCCGCCCGCGACCCCGGCCGTGCCGCTCACCCGGCACACGCCGGTCACCGAGCAGCTCTGGAACCACCCGGTGCCGATCTACCTCGAGGTCAACCCGAGCATCACCATCGGCGGCGTCTACCTGTTCTACAAGTCGCCTTCGGACGTCGGCTACCAGCGCGTCGAGATGTCGCGCTCCGGTCCGGGCTACTACGTCGAGATCGCCTGCACGATGCTGCAGCCCGCGGCCTGGGACTACTACATCTCCGTGCTCGACCCCAACGGCAACCCGCTGGCCAGCGAGGGGGCGCAGGACCGGCCGTTCCACATCAACATGGTCCAGGTGCTCTCGCCCGGCGCGCTCTACCCGACGCGGCCCGACGGCAGCGTGGTCAACGACTGCGGGCCCGACGGCACGGGGGCCGGCCAGGAGTGCCCGCCCGGCTTCCCGAACTGCCGCGGCGTGGCCTGCGACCGCACCTGCACCTTCAACGACGACTGCCTGTCCAACGAGACCTGCCTGGCCGGCTGCTGCAAGGTCCCGGGCGAGGAAGACGGCGGCGGCGGCGGCGGCGGCGGCGACGGCGACGCCATCGGCCTGTTCTTCACCCTCGGCGCCGGCCTCGGCGTCGGCCTGACGAACGGCATTGCCAGGGAACCGAAGTGGTTCAGCGCCGACATGGACGGCGACACGCGGCCGGAGGCCTACTATGGACCCGACCACTTCTACAATCTGGCGCCTGACCTTCGTTGCGCCGATCCTCCGACCCTGCCGGCAACCGATCGCCAGTGTGTAGATATCGCTACGGGCTTCGCCCTCTCGGGCTTCGCGCTGCGCGTCGGCGTGGGCTACTTCATCATCCCCGAGCTGTCGATCAGCGCCGTGTTCCGCATGTCGGCGCCCTTCGACACCGACTTCCCGTGGCTGGTCGAGGGGCGGCTGCACTACTGGTTCCTCGACGGGCCCGACCACCTGTTCGGCGCCTTCCTCGGCGGCGGCGCAGGCCTGATGACCCACATGATCCAACAAGTCACGTTTGACCAGAATGACGCGAGTTGCGGTGGAGCAGGCTGTGGCGAGTACGACAGGAAGACGTACGAGCCGTACTACAAGGTCTCGGGGCTCGGGGCGATCGCCTTCGGCGCGAACTACATCTACAAGCTCAACAGCCTGTTCGGCCTCGGCGGCGAGCTCGGGATGGACGTGATGGTCCCCGAGTTCGCGTTCAACTTCGACATCACCTTCCAGTTGATGCTGGCCTTCTGAGCCTCCGTCCCCAGGGGGTATCGTGGAGCTGCTGCCCTCCCTGTTCCTGCAGCGCGTGAAGGACTCGGCCGACCGCGACGCGTTCGGGCAACGCTCGCCCCGGGGCTGGGAGTGGGCCTCGTGGGGCGAGACCGGGGAGCGCGCCGTGGCGCTGGCCGCCGGCCTGCTGGCCGCCGGCTTCGTCCCCGGCACCCGGGTCGGCCTGTTGTCGGCCACGCGCCGCGAGTGGGTCGAGACCGAGATGGCGGTGCTGCTGGCGGGCGGCGTGGTGGTCCCGATCCACGCCGCGACCACCGGCCCCGCGGCGCTCGACGTGGTCCGCCGCGCCGGGGTGCGCTGGGCCTTCGTCGAGGAGCCGCTGCAGGCCGAGAAGCTGCTGCCCGCCGCGGGTCCCGAGGGACCGCTCGCCCGCCTGGTGCCGTTCGAGACGCTCTCGCGGCTTTCCGGCGCCGACGCCCGCGGGCGGCTCGAGATCGCGCTCTCCGACCTGCCGCCCTGCGCCGCCGAGCTGCTGCCGTTCGCCGAGCTGCTCGAGCAGGGGCGCCACGAGGTGCGGCGCGGCGCGGGCGCCGACGTCGACGCCCGGGCGCGCGCCTTGCGCCCCGACGACCCGGCGACGATCGTCTTCAACTGGAGCGCCGCCGGCCGCCCGCTGGCCACGGTGCTGACCCACGACAACCTGGCCTTCACCACCGCCGCGATCCCCTCCGAGCTGGAGGTCACGGCCGCGGACCGCTCGCTGCTGTTCCTGCCGCTGGCCCACGTCTACCCCCGTCTGCTGGTCTGGGCGGCGGTGCAGGTCGGCTTCGGCCTCGGCTTCGCCCCCGCGCGGGGCGAGGCGCTGCGGGCCGCGGCCGAGATGAAGCCGGACTTCCTGGTGGTGGTCCCGCGGTTCCTCGAGCGGCTGCGGCGCGGGCTGATGCAGGAGCTGGAGACCGATCCGTTCTGGACCCGCGAGCCGTTCCACTGGGCGCTCGACGTCGGCCGCCGCTACCACGAGGCGCGGGCCCGGGGCGACGTTCCGCTGCTCCTCGACGCCCGGCACCGCCTCGCCGACCGGCTGGCGTTCCGCGCGCTGCGCGAGCGGTTCGGCGGCCGGCTGCGGTTCATCGTCTCCGGCGGCGCGCCGCTCGAGGCGGAGACCGCGAGCTACTTCGAGGCGGTCGGCCTGCCGGTGCTCGAGGGTTACGGGATGACCGAGAGCACCGGGCTGGTGTCGTTCAACCGCCCGTCGCAGGCGCGCCCCGGCACCGTCGGCCGGCCGATCCCCGACGTCGACCTGCGGCTCGCCCCGGACGGCGAGATCCTGGTCCGCGGACGCAACGTGATGCGCGGGTACCTCGACGACGCCGCGGCCACCGGGGAGGTGCTGGACGCCGACGGCTGGCTCCACTCGGGGGACCTCGGCGAGCAGGACGCCCAGGGTTTCCTGCGCATCACGGGGCGCAAGAAGGACGTGATCGTCACCGAGGGGGGCAAGAACGTCTCGCCGCTGCACCTGGAGAACCTGCTGCGCGAGCAGCCGCTGCTCGCGGACGCGCTGGTGGTCGGCGACCGCCGCGGCTACCTGGTGGCGCTGCTGGTGCTGGACGACGCCGAGCTGCGCCGCATCGCCGCGCGCGGCGGGATCCTGCTCACGTCGCCCGAGGAGAGCGCGAAGCACCCCGAGCTGCGGGCGCGCCTCGACCAGACGATGACCGAGGTCAACCGCTACCTCGACCCGTTCCTCAAGCTGCGCGCCTGGACCGTCGTCCGGGACCTCGACGCCGCCGGCGCCGCCGGTCGCGCCCGCCGCGTCGCGCTCGAGGAGCGGTACCGCACCGCGATCCACCGGTTGTACTCGCGACCCTAGCCCCGCCGCAGCACCGCGGCGACGCAGCGCAGCGCCCCGCCGTTCCCGTACAGCCCCGCGGCGTCGATCGGATGGACCTTGAAGCCGAGCGACTCCCAGGCGGCGCGGCCCGCCGCGTCGAGCTCCGGGAACCCGTACTGCGGCACCAGCACGTGCCGTCCGTCGGGCCGGTCGTCGAGCAGCACGTTGTTGTAGCTCAGGAACACGTAGGTCCGCTGCGTCGGCACCTGCGGCAGCGGCACCACGCGCAGGCCCGCCGCGCGCAGCTCGTTGGCGACCCGCGCGAACTTCGCC
>CAZMRP010000348.1:0-6003 GCA_964568275.1 uncultured Myxococcales bacterium | reverse complement strand
CCGGATGGACGGATGGCTCGGCGGAAACCAAACCGGCGTCGGATTTCCTACGCTCAACCGACGACCGATGCTCCGAACCGGGGCAGATGGTACACTGCCGCCGACGTGGAGACTGCCGAGTGACGACCCTGCCTGAACCTTTGGCGATCGAACTACGCTATCGGCACGATACGCAAGCCCCTTTGCAGAGGCGACTCGAAACGCTTGCGGCGTTCGATCCGTCACTCGGCTTCGACGGTGTCCTGCGCGCGTCAGACTCGGACGGAGTCCAGGTCGAGGCCTGGTCCAGCGGGCTCGCGGCGCAGCTCTGGTCGCGCATCCGACGCGGGGAATCGCTCAAGTGGATACTGTGCCGCGGCTCACTCGAGGTGCTCACTGTCCGTTGTCTGGGGTCGGGCGTCTTCTACTCCCTGTTGCTCGAGCGAGCCGATGCTGCGACGCCGCTGCTGCCGACCCTGCTCGACGCACTGTCCCCCACGGGCCTGCCTGCCATGGCGATGGAGATGCTGCGCTCGTCCCCGGAATGTTTCATCAACCAGGGCCTCGCCCGCCTTTCGCACGTGCCAGCCCGCCTGTACCTCGATGGCCAGTGCGTGGCACAAGTCGGGAGGCTCGCTGCCTTGCTGGAGCAACTTGGCGATTGTGCTGCAGCCGGTCCCTCCGGCGGGCTTCTGATCGACGTCGGTGATCCCTACTGCCTCGTTGCAGACGACCCGGTGCGCGCGCGTGTGGCCGCGGTGCTCGGCTTGTCTCCGGAGTCTCCGCGCGTCTTCGTGCCGCTGCGCGAGACCGCACCCGCTGCGACGGCGGCTGCCGAGCCATCGCCACGCGCCCCCGGAGCCGGCGTACCGCCGAGCGGGGCCGCTTTCCGCTTCGTGCGAGGGGTCTACCTAGACTCCGCTAGCATGGGCGAACCACTGATCCTAAATGACACGCTGGAATCGGTTCTTGCGCTCGATGGTCACCTTTCCAAGTGTGAAATGGCGACCCTGTCGGCCGACGAGCGCAGCCTCCACGCCGCGGGCGTGGGAACCTATCTCGCCCGCGTTCAGGATCGCCTCTTGGGCGGAGTTGCTCCTCCGAGTTCGCTGCGGTCGCCTCAGCAAGCGGCCGACGCACGCGTGCGCGAGGGGACGTCGCTGACGGCGTGGGTCGAGACGCTCGAGACCGTCGTGCGGCCGTTGTGCCGCCGGGGCAATCAGGCCCTCTGGTCCTTGCGCGTACTCCTGCAGGGACTCGCCATGGCGGATCTGGTTCGACTGCAGCGCTTCGCCAGGGAAGTACATCCCGCTCTGGACGCCGTGGACGGTCTACTCGATGAGGAGAACGGCCAGCTCATGGGCTACGAGCTGGTGCCGCGAGGCTACGGTGCCCGTCTGGACATGACACGCGACCCGGTGGGCCGGGTCACTGTCACCGCGAGCACGACCTGTGCGAGAGGCTGTGCCCAATCCATCGTCATGGAGCGCTGGCAGCTTGCTACGCGCCTGCTCGGTGCGAGCTTTGGGGTCGTCTTTCGCCCCGGCGACCCGGCGCACCGCGGCTACGTCGAAGTCGGTCTCGACGCCGGCGTTCCCGAATGGTTGATCTGGTCTGAAGCCGCGCAGTCGCTCGTGGGAGGACGAGCCAGGGTCGTCGACGCCGCGGTGAGTGCGTGGGAGGTGGACGGGAGCCTCATCATCGAACCCAAGCCGGATATTGCACGAATCTTGCGACTGGACCCTACATGGCCCCACATGCCGCTTCTGACCGGAGCAGACAGGACCAACGAGTGGGTATGAGCTTCGCCGACGCCGTCAATCGGCGACTGGAGCGCCAAGGAAGAAAGAACGCCCTGCGCCACAGGCTCGGTCCGCGTGGCGTGAGTCCAGAGGGTCGGTCCCTAGGCTGGTGGCGAGGCCCAGCGCCGCACCAACACCCCGCAATCTGGAGGCAAGGGTAGGCGCCGCCCTCCGCGGTGGTCAACCGCGCCACGGTCTTCGATTCGAGACCCGCACCACGCTCGACGGCTTCTACAACGTGACCCGCCCGCTGGTGATGCCGATGGTGCGGCGCCGCTGGGGGCGCATCGTGAACATCTCCTCGGTGTCCGGCGTCATCGGCAACCGCGGCCAGGTGAACTACTCGGCGGCCAAGGCAGGGCTCATCGGCGCCACCAAGGCGCTGGCCAGCGAGGTCGCGCGGCGCGGGGTGACGGTCAACTGCGTGGCCCCGGGGCTGATCGAGACCGACATGATCAAGGGCGCGCCGCTGGAGGAGATCCTCAAGGCCATCCCCATGCGGCGCTTCGGCAAGCCGGAGGAGGTCGCGGCGCTGGTGGCGTTCTTGTGCAGCGACCGGGCGGCGTACATCACCGGGCAGGTCGTGGGCATCAACGGCGGGCTGGCCTGAGCGCCGGCCCATGTCTGGAAGCGTGGCATCCCTATGAGCACCCATCGCGTCGTCATCACCGGCCTCGGGTTCACCAGCCCCATCGGCGACAGCCTGGACGAGGTCTCGCGCGCGCTGCGCGAGGACCGGGGCGGCATCGTGCGCATGGAGGGCTGGGACCAGCTGCAGGGGCTGGGCACCCGCCTGGGCGCGGTCTGCAAGCCCGACCTGTCGGTGCTGCCCAAGAAGCGCACCCGGACCATGGGGCGGGTGGGCCTGCTGTCAACCTGGGCCACCCAGCGGGCCATCGACGACGCCGGGCTGTCGCAGGAGATCCTCTCCAACGCCCGCACCGGCATCGCCTACGGCTCGACCTCGGGCTCGATGCCGGCGGTGGAGGACTTCTTCCGCAAGCTCGCGGTGGAGCGCACCGTCAACGGGGTGCAGTCGGCGACCTACCTCAAGCTGATGAGCCACACCGCGCCGGCCAACCTCGCCGCCTACTTCCAGATCCGCGGGCGGGTGCTCACCACCTGCTCGGCGTGCGTCTCCTCCAGCCAGGGCCTCGTCTACGGCTACGAGGCCATCAGGTTCGGGCGGCAGGAGGTGATGGTCTGTGGCGGGGCGGAGGAGATGCACATCACCAACGCCTCGGTGTTCGACATCATGTTCGCCGCCTCGCGCGGCTACAACGACCGGCCCGAGCTGGCCCCGCGGCCCTTCGACGAGAAGCGCGACGGGCTGGTGGTGGGCGAGGGGGCGGGGACGCTGATCCTCGAGAGCCTGGCGCACGCCGAGAGGCGCGGGGCGAAGATCTACGCGGAGATCGTGGGCGCGGCCACCAACTGCGACGGCTGGCACATGACCGCCCCCTCCGACGAGGGGATGACCCGGGTGATCCAGGAGTCGCTCAAGGACGCCGAGCTCGCCCCCGACAGGATCGAGTACGTCAACGCCCACGCCACCGCCACCGACATCGGCGACATCTGCGAGAGCGCCGCGGTGCACCGCGTCCTCGGCGACAAGGTGCCGATCAGCTCCACCAAGGGCTTCACCGGCCACACCCTGGGCGCCTGCGGGGCCATCGAGACCTGCTTCTGCCTGGCGATGCTGCGCGACGGCTTCCTGGCCCCCAACCGCAACCTCGAGAAGCCCGACCCCAAGTGCGCCCCGCTCAACTACGTGATCGGCGGCCCGCGCGAGGCCCGGCCCGAGATCGTCATGCGCCAAGGAAGAAAGAACGCCCTGCGCCACAGGCTCGGTCCGCGTGGCGTGAGTCCAGAGGGTCGGTCCCTAGGCTGGTGGCGAGGCCCAGCGCCGCACCAACACCCCGCAATCTGGAGGCAAGGGTAGGCGCCGCCCTCCGCGGTGGTCAACCGCGCCACGGTCTTCGATTCGAAGGGTGCAGCAGACAGCGCGCGCGTGGCCTACGCGATTAGGTCCGGCGCCGGCGGGTCTCACGGTCTACGCGCGGGGCGAGCGGAAGTCGGACGCGATCCGCCGCGAGATCCGCGTCGAGCCCGACGGGGTGCCCGTCGAGACCACCTTCTCCGACTCGCTGATCGGCGAGGTCTCCCACGACGTCGCGCTGCCTCCGGGCGCCATCCCCGGAAGCGAGTACCTCGAGGTCAAGGTCTACCCGGGCGCGTTCGCCCAGGCCGTCGAGAACCTCGACTCGATGCTCCAGATGCCCGGCGGCTGCTTCGAACAGACCTCGTCCTCGACCTACCCCAACCTCCTCGTCCTCGACTACCTCAAGCGCACCGAGACCATCACCCCCGAGATCCGCATGAAGGCCGAGCAGTACGTCCAGCTCGGCTACCAGCGGCTGCTGACCTTCGAGTCGCAGGGGGGCGGGTTCGAGTGGTTCGGCGGGACGCCGGCCCACCTGGTGCTCACCGCCTACGGCCTGCGGGAGTTCGTCGACATGAAGGCCGTCTACCCGGTCGACGAGGCGGTGATCGAGCGCACGCGGCGGTTCCTGCTGGGCAAGCAGCAGGCCGACGGGAGCTGGGCGATCGAGCAGGGCGGCATCGCCGAAGGCGCGATCAACCGGCAACAGGGATCGCTCGTCAACACCACCGCCTACGTTGCCTGGTCGCTGATCGCGGCGGGCGAGACCGGCGCCCCGGTCGACAAGGCCCGCGCGTTCCTCGCCGGCAAGCTCGACGCCGGCATCGAGGACCCGTACACCCTCGCCCTCTTGCTCCAGGTCTTCGCGGGCGCCCCGGACCGCGGACCGCGCAACAAGATCGTCGAGAAGCTGGCGGCCCTGGCCGAACGCGACGACGACGGCGGCGTGCACTGGGCCTCCGAGGACCCCTCGGCCTTCGGCTCCACCGGCGACGTCGGCGCCATCGAAGCCACCGCGCTGATCGCCGTCGGGCTGCTCGATACCGGCCTGCAGCTCCCGCTGGCCCAGGGCGCGCTCGACTGGCTGATCCGCCACAAGGACTCGCTGGGCAACTGGTCCTCGACCCAGGCCACGATCATGACGCTCAAGGCGCTGATCCAGTCGGCCCTCGCCGGCAACCGCGAGGTCGAAGCCACGGTCCAGGTGATCGTCAACGGCGAGGTGCTCGAGACGATCGAAATCACCCCGGAGACCTCCGACGTCATGCGCGTGGTCGATGCGACGGCGAAGCTGAAGGCCGGCCGCAACGTCGTGACGGTGGCCAGCTCGCTGGCCGAGCGGGCCGGGCTGATGTCGCAGATCACGCTGCGCAGCTACGTGCCGTGGCCGGACGAGCAGCTGACGCTCGCGCAGCCGCTGCTCCTGGACGTGACCTACGACCGGCACGAGCTGACGACGGGCGGCAAGGTCACGGCGACGGTTTCGGCCGAATACCGGTTCGAGGAGCCGGCGGAGAACGTGATCCTCGACCTCGGCATCCCGCCGGGGTTCGACGTGGCGACGGAGGACCTCGACGCCGCCGTGCGGGCCGGGAAGATCGCGCGGTTCGAGCTGACCGGGCGGCAGATCATCGTCTACGTGGCGAAGCTGGTGCCCGGGCAGAAGCTGACCTTCGACGTCGGCTTCACCGCGCGCTTCCCGCTGCGCGCGCAGGCGCCGCGCTCCGAGGCCTACCTGTACTACGACCCCGACGTCCGTGCCTCCTCCCGCCCCGTCGACCTCACCGTCGCCGACGCCCCCACGCCGTAGTCGCCGCCCGGCCCTCCGGATGGTCGCCGGCGGGACCTGACAGGGGTGACGCCCGGAGCGAGTGCAACCAGTCGAAGGCCGGCACGACCGCAACGAGCCGAAGACCTTCCTGCGTGTGTCCGAGCGACTTGCCCGGCCGGGCGGCGGGCGCCGCCGATCCGCCGCCGATCCGACGGCGGGGCCGGTTGGGTCCCGTGTGATTTCGCGGGCCGGCCAAGCCCAAAACCGGGCATGGCGCTCGCTTCCCCCGCTTCAGATGGCGATCGCCGTTCCGGACGTCGCGTCCCTGATCGTCGCACCGACGGCCTCTGCCGGCGCCTACCGGCCGCGGCGTCCGCAGGACACCTTGCTGCACCGGGTGGTGCGCGAGCACTTCCGAACCTTCCTCGCGCACACCGGTCGGACCTACGCTCGTCCGCTTCCACGGTACGTGGTGCAGGAATTCGAGAAATACCTCGTCTGCGGCGACC
>CAZMRP010000347.1:0-6013 GCA_964568275.1 uncultured Myxococcales bacterium | reverse complement strand
ACCGCGTTCTTCCAGCCGGACCAGATGCGGGAGAGCCGGACCAAGAGGATTCGGTCGCGCAACTCGAACCTGAGCCGGGGACCAGACCGGGTAGGACGATCTCATGGGCCAGACTGCGCCGTTGATCGACACCGGCGCCTCGGGGATACTCGAGTCTCCTCGTGACGGCCGGGCGAACGCTCGCTCGGGGGTGCTGCGATGGCGGAGACGACGCGGAAGATCCGGGTGTTGATCGCCAAGCCGGGCCTCGACGGCCACGACGTGGGCGCGAAGATCCTGTGCCGGGCGCTGATGGACGCCGGGATGGAGGTGTTCGACGGCGGGCTGCGCCAGGCGCCGGCGGCGATCGCGAGCACGGCGCGCGACGAGGCGGTCGACGTGCTGGGGCTGTCGATCCTCTCGGGGGCGCACCTGCCGCTGTGCCGCAAGGTGGCCGGCGAGTTGGCCGCGGTGAGGCGCGCCGACCTGCTGTGGCTGGTCGGCGGCAACATCCCGCGCCGCGACCACGCGGCCCTGCGGGAACTGGGCGTGAAGGGGATCTTCCCCACCGGGTCGTCGTTCGAGGAGATCGTGGCGTTCATCAGGGAACAGGTGCAGCCGTGAGCGACAAGCGCAGCGACGGGTCGCCGGTGGTCTGGGAGTCGGGGCTCGAGATCGACCCGGTCTACGGGCCGGAGGAGTTGGAACGGAGCGGCGGCTCGGAGCGCATCGGTCGGCCGGGCGAGTATCCGTTCACCCGCGGCATCCACCCGTTGATGTACCGCAAGCAGCCGTGGACGATGCGACAGTACTCCGGCTTCGGCACCGCGGCCGAGACGCACCGGCGGTTCCTGTACCTGATCGAGAACGGCCAGACCGGGCTCAACGTGGCCTTCGACCTGCCGACGCAGTGCGGGCTCGACTCCGACGACCCGATGGCGGAAGGGGAGATCGGCCGCGTCGGGATGGCGGTCGATACGCTCGCCGACATGGAAGAGGCCTTCGCCGACATCGACCTCAACAGGATCACCGTCTCGCTGACGATCAACGGCTCGGCGGTGGCGATCATGGCGATGTACTTCGCGATGGCGCGCAAGCGCGGGTTCGACCTGGCGACCCTGCGCGGCACGGCGCAGAACGACATCCTCAAGGAGTTCGTCGGCCGGGGGACGTGGATCTTCCCGGTCGAGCCGTCGATCCGGCTGGTCGGGGACACGATCGAGTTCTGCGCGCAGCGCGTGCCGAAGTACTCGCCGGTCAGCGTCTGCGGCTACCACATCCGCGAATCGGGGGCGACGCCGGCGCAGGAGATGGCGTACGGGCTGGCCATCGCCTGCGCCTACGTCGACCACGTGCGGGCCCGCGGCCTGTCCGTCGACTCGTTCGCCGGCGGACTGTCGTTCAACTTCGACATCCACGGCAACCTGTGGGAGCAGGTCGCCAAGTTCCGCGCCGGCCGACGGCTGTGGGCGACGCTGCTCCGGGAGCGCTACGGCGCGACCAACCCCAACGCGATGCGCCTGCGGATGATCGCCGGCGGCGGCGGCGGCGGCCTCACGATCCAGCAGCCGGAGAACAACATCGTCCGCGGCGCCTACTACGCCCTGGCCAGCGCGCTGTCCGGCACCCAGACCATGGCGCTGTGCTCGTTCGACGAGGCGTACACCATCCCTTCCGAGCGGGCGGCGCGGTTGTCGCTGCGCACGATGCAGATCCTGATGCACGAGATCGGCCTCACCGACACCGTCGACCCGCTCGCCGGCTCGTATTTCATCGAGACCACCACCAACCGGATGGAACAGCTGATCCGCGAGCACCTCGAGCGGCTCGAGGCGCAGGGGGGGATCGTCAGGGCGGTGGCCGAGGGTTGGGTCCAGGCCGAGGTCAACCGGCAGGCCTACGAGCAGGAGAAGCGGGTGCGGTCGGGCGAGTCGAAGAAGGTCGGGGTGAACCTGTTCGTCGACGAGGGGGAGAAGGAGCAGCCCGACGTCGAGTTCCACCCGTACCGCGAGGACGAGGCGCGGGCGCAGATCGCCCGGCTGGCGAGGATCCGGGCCGGGCGCGACGGGGCGCGGGTCCGGGCGGCGCTCGACGCGTTGCGGACCGCGGCGAGCGGCGGGACCAACGTGATGCCCGCCGCGCTCGACGCCGCCGAGGCCTACGCCTCGGTGGGCGAGATCTGCGGCGTGCTGCGCGAGGTGTTCGGCACCTACCGCGAGCCGATCCGCTTCTGACCCTTCCCGTTTGTCGGGCGCGGGGCTACCCGAGGATCGGGCACGACCCATCCGCGGGCCCGTAGCCGTTGTTCTCGTCCCGACACTCATGGACGAGCCCGGAAGGCGTGCCGGTGCCGTCGTCATCGATGCGGACCCAGACGGAGATCGTCTCGCCCACGCGGGCGTCGCCGACCGGGACCTCCACGACGACCCGAATCGAGGCGCCGGGGAGCAGGGGCGCGGGGGTGGGGACGACGGCCAGCAGCACACCGCCGGCGGCCGGGTCGCCCTCGTAGAAGGCGATCGGGATGCCGGCCGGGGCGCCGCCGGAGCCGCGGTTCTCGATCCAGGCGGCGAAGGTCAGCACGGCGGAGCAGCCGCGCGCGTCGACCACCACCCGCGCCACCACCAGGTCGGGCGCGGCGAACAGGCCGTCGGGCTGGACGTTCTGGCGGAAGTTGTTGAGGCCCGGCACGGTCCAGTTGGCCCGCTCGGGCGACGGCACCGTCCCGTCCTCGTCGACGTTGGTGACGTGGTAGGTGTGCTGGTTCCAGATCCGCCGGGTGCGGACCCAGTTGTTGCGCACGTCGCCGATGACGGCGATGCCGGTGGGAGCCGGCGAGCCGTCGTCGCAGAGCCAGCCGGTGTAGTTGTTGCGCGCCACGACGATCTCGGCGTGGTCGTCGTTGTCGACGTCGACGATCACCGGGTACTCCCACAGCGTGCCGCTGCAGTTGCAGGTTCGGAACAGCTCCGTGCCGTCGAGCCCCCGGTAGATGCGCAGGTTGTGTTCGTCGCCGTAGACCACCTCGGCCGCGCCGTCGCCCTCGAAATCGAAGACGCTGGAGCCGGTGACGCGGCTCGACAGATCGACGGTGGGGGTGAACCAGAGCGGCGAGCCGTCCTCGCCGTTGAACACGACGTAGCCGTAGCCGCCCGCGGCCGCCACCTCGGGGCGCGTGTCGCCGTCGAAGTCCGAGATCGTCGGCGGGCCGCCGCCGCCCGGTCCGGACGGCGTGGCGACGCCCTGGTTGATGTCGACCGGCCCCCACAGCGTCGTGCCGTCCGCGCCGCGCAGCGCGAGCACCCAGTGGCCGCGGGTGGTCCAGTCGCCGGCCGTGCCGAGCGACTGGACGAGCACGACGTCCGGGCGGCCGTCGAGGTCCAGGTCGCCCACGGCCGGGTAGCCGGAGGGCAGGCCGTGGTCCCACAGCACGGTGCCGTCGTGGTCGTAGGCCGTCGTCCCGGCCACGACCTCCAGCTCCGGGTCGTCGTCGAGATTCGCGGCGGTGGAGTAGTCGGCCTCGGGGAGCGACGCGGTGTCGACCGGGTCGTTCCACAGCACCGTGCCGTCCGGGCCGCGCAGCACGCCGCGCCGCACCAGCACCTCGGGTACGGTGTCGAGGTCCAGATCGGCGATCGAGGGCGCGGCGTAGCGGCAGATCGGGCCGCCGCTCGCCAGCCACTTCAGGGTCCCGTCGTGCTCCAGCGCCATCGTCTGCTGGGACTGGTGGCAGGTGACGAGCTCCACCAGCGTGTCGCCGTCGATGTCGGCGGCGGCGATGCCCGACCCGGCGACGGTGCGCAGCGCCGCGTCGGTCACCGCCAGAAGCTCCCCGCTGCCGTCCCCCGCGATCGCGCGCAGCACGCCGTCCGCGCCGTAGTTCGACCCCGCGTAGGTGTTGAACACGATGTCCGGCACGTCCCGTTCGTCGATCGCGCCGTCGCCGTTGTCGTCGGTCAGCGACACGACGATCGGCTGCATCATCACCTGGTTGTGGGTCGGCGCGGCCGTGCTGCCGGACCAGGTCCAGTCCACCGTCGGGACGAAGTCGCCCGGCTCCGGGCGGTACTCGCAGCCGGTGTCGATGCCGCCGCGGGGGAGGCAGCGGCCGAGCGTCTCCTCGCAGTACTGGTCGACCGGGCAGTCGTACGGGTCGTCGCACTCGCCGCCGGGCACGACGCAGCCGCCGGCGGCGCACACCTGGCCGGGGTCGCAGCAGGCGTCCCCGCAGGGCGGCTCGTCGCCGCAGTCGAGGCGGCACAGGCCGTCCTCGCACACCTCGTCCTCGCCGCAGCAGGCCAGGCCGCACAGGCGGTCCGCGTCGCAGCAGGCGTCCCCGAGGCACACCTGTCCGGCGGCGCAGCAGGTGCCGCCGCAGACCGGGCCCGGGCACGGCGTGGCGTCGCCGTCGCCCTCCCCCGCGCCGTCGTCGTCCGGCGCGACGTCCTCGCCGGCGGCGTCCGGGGCGACGCACCGGCCGTCGAGGCACAGCCAACCCGCCGGGCAGTCGCCGGACGTCCGGCAGTCTTCCAGCGCAGGGCCGCCGCCGCAATCGCAGCCGGCGAGGGCCGCCAACGTCATCACGAGTCCGAGCCGTCGCAGGTCCATCGCGGTTCCTCCCGGGGAGCGCCGTTCTCCCGTCCGGGAGCCTAGCACGCCGCCGCGCGGCCGGGTGCTTCCGGCGGTTGATCCACGGCCGCGCCTCGGAGATACTCGGGGCCTTCCGGGAGCATCCGGGGGGCAGAGAGGGGGCCGCGGTGACGCAGCAGGCCGGGAACGGGCGCGACGGGCGGGACGATCGCCGGCCCGTGGTGTTGGCGGTCGAGCAGGCGTTGTCGATGTCCTACGCGACCCTGCGCTTCGTGCATCTCGGCTGGCGCGTGATCCGCGTGGAAGCGACGCCGGCGGAAGGGCGCACGTCGCCGGGCGACCCGAACCGCTACATCGGTCGCCCGGTGCCCGGCGCCGATTGCCGCAGCTACTTCGTCGCCCCCAACCTCGGCAAGCAGGCCGTCGCCCTCGACCTCAAGCAGCCCGACGGGCGCGCCGCCCTGCACCGCATCATCGAGCGGCTGCCGGTGGACGTGTTCTGCACCAACACCCTCCCCGCCCGGCACGTCGGCTTCGGCTTCGACTACGAGACGCTGCGGGCGCGCCGCGCGGAGCTGATCTGGTGCAGCATCTCGGCGCTGGGGCCCCGGCAGCCCGACGTGCCCGGCTACGACCCGATGCTGCAGGCGCTGTGCGGGTTCATGGACCTGACGGGCCACCCCGACGGGCCGCCGCTGCAGTGCGGGCCGCCGCTGGCGGACCTCAAGGCCGGCGACGAGGCGTTCACGCAGGTCGTCCTGGCGCTCTACGAACGCGAGCGCAGCGGCCGGGGCAAGCGGATCGACATCTCGATGGCCCAGGCCGCGGTGTCGTGGCTGCACACCTTCCTGCCGATGCTGGACCTGGGCAGCCCGCCCGAGGAGCTGCGCCGTTCGGGCAACGAGCACCGGCAGTTCATCCCGGTCAACGCCTACCCGACCCGCGACGGCTTCCTGTACCTGGCGCTGGGCAGCGACGCCCAGTGGAAGCGCTTCGTGGCCCAGCCGCTGTTCGCCTCGCTGGCGACGCCGGAGCGCACGACCAACGAGGGGCGCCGCCGCGACCGTCGGGCGCTGCACGCCGCGATCGCGGAGCGGACGGGCCGGCACGACGCGGCCGAGGTCTCCGCCGCGTTGGCCGCCGCCGGCGTGCCGCACTCGCCGATCACGCCGATCGAGCAGGTCCCGGAGCTGCCGTTCGTCGCCGAGGCGGCGCTGCGCACGACCACCCCGGACGGCACGTCGATCCGGCTGCCGCCGCCGGCCGTCGACACGCCGCACCTGGCGGCGCGGGGCGGCGAGCTGCCGTTCGCGCCGGGCTACGGGGAGCACACCGACGCCGTGCTGGCCGAGGTCGGCTACTCGGCCGCCGAGATCGCCGGACTGCGGGCGCGGGGAACCGTGGCCTGACGCGCGAGGATGCCGGGGGCGCCGGGACCGGCGCC
>CAZMRP010000346.1:0-6014 GCA_964568275.1 uncultured Myxococcales bacterium | reverse complement strand
GCCAGGCGCGCCGCGGCCTCGAAGTGCTGTTGCGCGTCGCGGCAGGCGAACAGCTCGTGGGCCGCCTCGCCCGCGCGCAGCCAGGCCGTCGCGGCGCGCATCCAGTCCTCGCCGGCCTCGAAGTGCCGGGCGGCCAGGGCGCGGCTCTCCAGCGACTCTCCGCCCCGCGTCTCGAGCCACTGGCCCACGGCCAGGTGGACCCGCCGGCGCTCCTCGAACGGCAGGCCAGCGTAGGCCACGTCGCGCACCAGCTTGTGGCTGAAGGCGTACTCCATGAAGCCGGCGAAGCGCGAGGTCGGCTGCAGTCGCACCAGCTCGCGGGCCACCAGTTTCGGCAGCACCCGCGCCGCCCCGGGCTCCCCGATCGCGCGCAGCGTGCCGAACCAGAAGGTCTCGCCGATCACCGCGGCCTTGCGCAGCACCTCCCGCTCGTTCGGCTCGAGCCGGTCCAGCCGCGCCTGGATCACCGCCTCGACCGTCAGCGGCAGGTCCGTCAGCTCCAGCTCGTGCGTCGCGACCCACCGGCGGCCCTTGGGCGACAGCACGCCGCGCTCGGCGAGGCCGTGGAGGATCTCCTCGATGAACAGCGGCACGCCGTCCGCACGCTCGGCGATGGCCGCCGCGCTCGCCTCCGTCACGCCGTCGCCGGTGATGCGCCGCACCAGCTCCACGCCGTCCGCGTGGCCGAGCCGCCCGAGCACCAGCCGCTCCTGCTCGGGCCGGTCGGCGAACAGCCGCGGCAGCCCCTCCCCCAGCTCGGGCCGGGCGAGGCCCAGCACGAACACCGGGCAGTGCTCCAGCCGCGCGAGGATCCAGGACAGCGCTTCCAGGCTGGCCTGGTCGGCCCACTGCAGGTCGTCGAGCACGACGAGCACGGGACTCCGCAGCGCGATGCGGCGGAACAGCTCGAGCAGCGTGTCGCCCGCCTGCTCCACCAGCGGCTGGCTGCGGAGCCCGGCGGACGACAGACCCAGCAGCACGGCCAGGGCGCGGGCCACCTCGGGCCCCTCGCCCTCCAGCGAGTCGTCGACGGTCGTATCGACGGTCCGGTCGACGAACCGGCGGACCTTCTCGACCGAGTTCTCCGAGGACTCGTCGGCCTGGATGCCGATCTTCGCGCGCAGCAGCTCGGTCCACAGCTGCAGCGGCGCGGCGGCCGCCATCTCCTGGCACTGGGCGACGAAGGTGACGGCTTCCCGGTCCGACTCCTCGACGTGGCAGCGCAGCTCGTAGGCCAGCCGGCTCTTGCCGATCCCGGCGGGGCCGAGCACCGTCACCATCCGGGCCGTGTGCCCGTCGAAGGCCGACTGCAGCCGCTCGACCAGGTGCCCCAGCTCGGCGGCGCGGCCCACCAGCGGCGCGCGCACCCCGAGCACCTCGCGCGGCGGCACGAGCAGGCCGTGGGGGTACTCCTCGAGCGCCTGGTACACGACGGCCTGGGCGCCGTCGCGGCCGAACAGGTGGCCGGCCGGGCGGACGCGGAACCGGCCGCGGACGTGGAGGTAGGTTTCCGGGCACAACAGCACGGAATCGGGTCCGCCCGACCCTTCGATCTGGCGGGCCAGGTCGACCGCCTGCCCGACGACGCCGTAGCCGGCGCTGCTGACGCCGCGCATCCGGCCGGCGACGACGCGGCCCGTGCTGAGACCGACGCGGACCTGCAGGCGGTGGCCGGGCAGCTCGAGCTCGTCGGGCAACGCGCGCAGCTCGAGCGCCGCGCGGACGGCGCGTAGCGCCTCGTCGCCGCTGGCGGACGGGATGCCGAACACGGCCATCAGGCCGTCGCCGAAGTAGCGCTGGAACACCGCGCCGTGGCGCCGCAGGATCTCCCGGGCGCGCAGCGACAGCGGGTCCTTGCGCGTGTCGGTGCCTTCCCCGCCGCTGGCGTCGGCGGCGACGCCGGGCCGCCCGGACAGGCTGGCGAACAGCACGGTGACCACCCGCAACTCGTCGTTCCAGGACTCGAGCGACGCCGGGGGCGGCTCCACGGGCGGCGGCGGGGCCAGCGTCTCGTCGCGGCGGGCCAGCGTCTCGGCCAGCTCGAGGGTCGACCAGAAGCGCCCGTCGGGGTCGCGGTTGAGGCAGCGCAGCACCACGCCGGACAGCCAGGCCGGGACCTCCACGTCCCACTGTTCGAGCGGAGCGGGCGGCTGCGTCATCAGCCGGGCCAGCACGGCCGCCGGCGACGGGGCCTCGAACGGCGAGTGCCCGGTGAGCATCTTGTACAGCAGGGCGCCGGTCGAGAAGATGTCGGTGCGGTGGTCGATCGACGGGTCGCCGCACGCCTGCTCGGGCGACATGAACTGCGGCGTGCCGATGATCAGGCCGACCTTGGTCGCCCCGGAGGTGTCGGCGAGCAGCTTGGAGATGCCGAAGTCGAGCAGCTTGACGTGGTCGAGGTTGTCGCCGCGGTCGACGAGGAACACGTTGGAGGGCTTGATGTCGCGGTGGATCACGTTCTTGGCGTGCGCGGCGGAGAGCGCCAGGCAGACCTGGCGCGCGATGTCGACCGCGCGCTCCACGGGCAGCGGGCCGCGGCGGCGGAGCAGCGAGCGGACGTCCGTGCCCTGGAGCAGCTCCATCGCGATGTACCACGAGCCGCCTTCGCAGTTGACGTCGAACACGCGGACGATGCCGTCGTGCTCGATCGCGCCGGCGATCTGCGCCTCGCGGCAGAAGCGGCTGATGTTCTCCTGGTCGTCGGAGTAGCTGTCCTTGAGCAGCTTGACCGCGACGCGGCTCCCCAGCCGCACGTGCTCGGCCTCGTAGAGCACGCTCATCCCGCCCTTGGCCACCGGGGCCAACAGGCGGTACGTCCCGCTCAGCACCGTCCCGGGGCCGAGCGCGGAGACGGCACGCGACGGACCGACGTCGATGAACCCGGTCGGGCACTCGTGGTCCCCCTCCAACGGATTGCCGCAGATCGGGCAGATGTCCGGCACGCCGCCTCCCCGTTCCCCCGCGTCGTCGGTCCCCCTGCCGAGCGACCCAGGATACGCCGAACCGAGGTCGCAAGTCAGCAGCCGGGTTGGAAGTTCTCCGGCGAAGCACTAGGCTTGCGGGCCGATGCGGGTGACGTGGTTCGCGCGGCTGATCGTCTGGTTCGTCGGCCTGCTGCTGCGGCGGGTGCGCATCGATCCGACGTGGATCGCGGCGGTGCGGGCCGCCGCCTCCCGCGGGACGCCGGTCTACGTGCTGCGCCACCTGTCGCTGGTCGACTTCGTGGCGCTCGACCACCTGTTGCGGCGGGCCGGCCTGCCGCCCATCGGCTTCGTCCACGGCCTCGAGCGCTGGTTCTACCGGCCGTTCCGCTGGATCTTCCGGGCCTGGATGCGTCCGCCCGAGGGTCTGACGGCGGAGCGCCACCTCGCGCAGTTGCTCCGTCGCGGGGTGCCGGTCTGCGTCTACCTGCGGCGACGGCCGCGCACCTTCCGGCGCCGCACGCTGCGCCTCGGCCCGCGCCCGCTGGCGATCTGCGTGCGGCTGGCCCGCCGCGGCGTGGCGGTGACGATGGTGCCGCAGCTGATCGTCTGGGGCCGCCGGCCGTCGACGGCGGAGCCGGGGATGGTCTCGCAGGTGCTCGGGCCGCGCGAGTGGCCGGGGCTGGTCCGGGCGGTGCTGCAGGCGATCAAGGGCCGGCGCGCCCTGGTGGTGCGGCAGGGCGAGCCGTGCGAGCTGGGCCCGTGGCTGGCCGCCCGCAAGGCCGACCGCCCCACCTCCCGCCTGGCCCGCGCGCTCGACACCACCCTGCTGCGCGTGCTGGAGCGCGAACGCCGTGCCGTGCTGGGGCCCCACGTCCGCAGCCACGCGCGGCAGGCCACGGAGCTGTTCTCGTCGGCGCGCTTCCAGCGCGAGCTGGCGGCCGTGGCGCGCCGGCGCGGCATGCCCCGCGAGCAGGTGCGGCTGCAGGCGGCGCAGCTGCTGCGCGAGATCGCCGCGCGCTTCCGCATCGAGGCCATCGAGTTCCTGGCGATCGTGTTCGCGCGGGTCTGGAACCGGATCTACGACGGCATCGAGGTCGACCGGGAGGGGCTCGAACGCGTCGTCGCGGCCGCGCGCCGCGGGCCGGTGATCCTGCTGCCGAGCCACAAGAGCCACATCGACTACATCGTGCTGTCGCAGGTGTTCTGGGACGCGCACCTCGCGGTGCCGCACATCGCCGCCGGGCGCAACCTGTCGTTCTGGCCGCTGGGCCCGCTGTTCCGCGGCGCGGGCGCGTTCTTCATGCGCCGGCGCTTCGAGGGCGACGAGCTGTACGTGACGGTGATGCGCGCCTACCTGCGCCGCCTGCTGCTCGACGGCTGCCACGTCGAGCTGTTCATGGAGGGGACGCGCAGCCGGACCGGCAAGCTGCTGACGCCCCGCATCGGCCTGCTCGGGCTGCTCGCCGAGGCCGGCCTGGGGCTGCGCGGGCGGCCGATCCACGTGGTCCCGGTGGCGATCACCCACGAGCGGGTGATCGAGGAGGGCGCGCACCTGCGCGAGACCTCCGGCGCCGAGAAGGAATCCGAGGGGCTCCAGGGACTGTTCGGCGCGCGCCGCGTGCTGAACTCGCGCTACGGACGGCTGCACGTCCGCTTCGGCGACCCGATCGATCTCCACGGCTTCGCCGGCGCCCAGCGGCTGCGGCCCGAGCACGTCGCCGACCGGACGCGCTGGCGCACGGAGATGCGACGACTGGCGTTCCGCGCGGCGTTCGCCGTCAACCGCCAGACCCCCGCCACGCCCACGTTCCTCGTGGCTACCGCGTTGCTGGCCCGCGAGAGCCGGACCACCCGCTTCGTCGAGCTGGCCGACGACGTGGCCCGGCTGCGCGATGCCGCCGCCGACCTCGGCGCCCCGCTCACCGCCGCGCTCGAGCCGGCCCACGCCCCGCATCCCCCGTGGGAGGCGGTCCGCCGCGCCGTCGAGCTGTTCGCCTCCGACCGCACGGTCGGCGTGGTCGGCGCCGGCGAGCACGAGCTGGTGACGGTCGACGACGCCCGCCGCCCGCGCCTCGACTACTACCGCAACGGCGTGCTGCACTGGTTCGTCGAGCCGGCCCTGGTGTCGATGGCGCTGCTCGAGGACGACGACCGCGCGAGCCTGGCCGAGCGCGTCGGCCGGCTGGCGCGGCTGTGGAAGCACGAGTTCATCTTCGCCGCCGAGGAGGACGGCCTGCCCGGCATCGCCCGCGGGCTGGAGTTCCTCGAGCGGCAGGGCGCCGTCCGCGCCGGGACGGAACCCCGGGTCGAGATCGTGTTCCGCTCCGTGCTGCGCCGCGTCGCCCGCCTGCTGCTGGCGTTCGTCGAGGCCTACCGCGTGGCCTACGGGGTGCTCGAGCGCACCACGGGTCGCCGGCGCGACGCCGAGGTGGTCGCGCGCTGCCTGGCCGACGCCGAGCGGCGCTACCTGCGGGGCGAGCTCCAGGTCTACGAGGCGCGCAACAAGGTCACCTTCGCCAACGCGCTGGTCGCCGCCCGCGACGCCGGACTGCTCGAGTTCCCCTCGCCGGACGAGCTCGAGGTGCCCGCGGCGGTGCGCAGCTCCGAGCGGCTGCTCGAGGAGCGCCGCCGCCTGGAGCGCCTGTCCGCGGCGCTGGCCTGAGCCGCCGGCCCGGGAAATTGAATCGCCGGCCGGTACGCCGTATGGTCCGGTTCCGTGCGGACGGTGATACCGCTGCTGGTCCTCGTGCTGTCGTGGGAGCTCCCCGCCTCCGCGCAGCCGGACACCGCTCCGCCGACGGACGCTGCCGAGTCGCCGGCGGAGTCCGCCGCACCGCCCACGGACGCCGCCGAGCCTGCGCTGATCGGGCTCGGCGAGCCCCCTGCCGGGTCGCCTGCGTCGGCCGCGCTCGCGGCGGGGCAGGAGGGCGCCTGTCTCGCGAGCGCGCGACCTGGGTCAACGTCGCGCGCGCAAGGGCCATCCACCTGTCGGGCCGAAGGTCGGTCCTCGCGTCGAGCAAAGAAAACGTAACGAAGGGAGCGCTTGAACATGAACGCAAGAAAGACACTCGAAGCAAAACTCAACGCGAG
>CAZMRP010000345.1:0-6016 GCA_964568275.1 uncultured Myxococcales bacterium | reverse complement strand
ACGGAGGCCGGCGCAGGCGCGCAGCGCCGCCCCCACCTCGGCCGCCGTCTGGATCCGGTGCACCGGGTCCTTGACCAGGCAGCGCGCCACCAGCTCGCGAAACTGCAGCGGGTAGGCGAGGTGCGGGGCGGCGTCCTCGAGCATCGGCGCCGGCTCGGTCAGGTGCTTGGTCAGCAGGCCGCTCATCGTCGGGGCGTCGAACGGCGGCCGGCCGGTGGCCATCTCGAACAGCATCACGCCGAGCGAGTACAGGTCGGCGCGGGCGTCTAGCGGTTCGCCGGCGGCCTGCTCGGCAGCCATGTACTTCGGCGTGCCGAACACCATGCCGGCCTGGGTCAGCGCCTTGCCGTCGGCGTCGTGCTGCAGCTTGGCCACGCCGAAGTCCATGATCTTCGCGAGGTCGCCCTTCCCGTCGGGCCGGGCCACCAGCATCACGTTGTCGGGCTTCAGGTCGCGGTGCACGATGCCCAGCGTGTGCGCGCGCCCCAACGCGTCGCAGAGCTGGCCGCCGATATCGATGATCTCCGACAGCGGCAGGATCTCCAGCTCGGCGATGCGGTCGGTCAGCAGCTGTCCCTCGAGCAGCTCCATCGCGATGTAGACCGCGCCGTCCTCGCTGGTGCCGCAGTCGAGCACCCGGCAGACGTTGGGGTGGTCGATGCGCGCGGCCGCCTGGGCCTCGCGCGTGAACCGCTCGACGGCCGTGCCCTGGCCCGTCAGCGCGGGGTTCAGCCGCTTGATCACGACCTTGTGCTTGAGGAAGATCTGCTCGGCCCGGTAGACGACCCCCATCCCCCCGGCGGCGATGCGCGAGAGGATCCGGTAGCGGCCTGCGATCGTCGTCCCGACCAGCGGGTCCTGCGGTTCGGACAGCACCGGGCCTCCACGCCGCGGACGGCCACGTCTCCCGTGCGGCGGTCCGATGCTAGCCTCCGGGGGCGCCGGTTGACAACGGCTGCGTGCGACCACGTCCGGGGCGGACGCGGCCGTGGAATCCGGGCGGCGCGCGGCGGCTTGACCGGGCGCGGCGGTTCGCGCTAGGAGGGGCCATGCGCGAATTCTTCTACCCGCAGTCCGTGGCCGTGATCGGCGTCTCGCCCCGCCCGGGGAACCTGGGGCAGGGGATCGTGGGCAACATGACCCGCTTCGGGTTCCAGGGGATCCTCTACGAGGTCGGTCCGTCGGGGGGCGTGTGGGCCGGCCGGCGGATCCATCGCTCGGTCGCCGACATCCCCGACAAGGTCGACCTGGCGGTGGTGCTGGCCCCGGCGCGCTTCGTGCCGGGGATCCTCGACGAGTGCGGCGAGAAGGGGATCCGGCGCGTGGTGGTGGAGACCGGCGGCTTCCGCGAGCACGGCCCCGCAGGCCGGGCGCTCGAGGACCAGGTGCTGGCCGCGCTGCGCCGGCACGGGATGCGGATGATCGGCCCGAACGGGCTGGGCGTGCTCAACGCCGAGATCGGGCTGGCCGCGCCGTTCATGCCGATCGAGGAGCGCTGGCGGCGGGGCGACGTGTCGATCCTGTCCCAGTCCGGCGGCGTCGGGCTGAGCTTGATCACGATGCTGGCCGAGGAGAACCTCGGGCTCAACAAGTTCGTGTCGCTCGGCAACATGCTCGACGTCGGCGTCGAGGAGCTGCTGGACTACCTGATCGACGACCCCGGGACGCGGATGATCGTGCTGTACCTGGAAGGGGTGCGCGACGGCCGGCGGCTGACCGAGGTCGCCCGCCGGTCGGGCAAGCCGATCCTGGCGATCAAGGGCAACGTCGGGACGCTCGGGAGGTCGATCGCCGCCTCCCACACCGCCTCGCTGTCCAACGACGACCGCGTGGTCGACGTCGGCCTGGCCCAGGCCGGCATCGCGCGCGTGCGCAACCCGACGAACCTGGCGGCCTACGTCCACGGGCTGCGCATGCCCCCGATGCGCGGCCCGAACCTCGCCGTGCTCTCCCGCTCCGGCGGCCACGCCGTGCTCGCCGCCGACGCCTGCGAACGCTACGGCTTCGAGCTCTCGCCGTTCCCGCCGGAGTTCATCCGCGAGATCGAGGGCCACTTCCGCGCCTCCGTGATCAAGCTCACCAACCCCCTCGACCTCGGCGACCTGTTCGACCTCGAGGTCTATCGTCGGATCATCGACCAGACGCTGCAGCTCCCGGAAGTCCACGGCGTGCTGTTCCTGTTGACCTACGTCCCGGGGGCCGAGGGGCCGGCGGCGCGCGAGGTGCTGAAGTTCGCCGGCGAGGCGGGCCGGCGCTACGACAAGCCCGTCGTGCTCTACGTCGCCACCTCGCAGGAGGAGACGCTGCAGCTCAAGCGTGCGCTGGAGCACCCGGTGTGGACCCACATCGACCTCGCGGTGCGCTCGCTGCGCGCATCCCAGGACTACCTGGTGGAGGCCGAGCGGGCGCGGCGGACCCCGGAGGCGCCCGCGGGACCGTCGGACCCGGCCTGCGCGCGCCGGCTGGTGGACGCGGCCCGGGCCGAGCGCCGCGACCTGTACCTGCACGAGGCCGTGGCGCTGCTGGAGTGCTACGGGATCCCGGTGGTCGGCGGGCGGCACGTGCGGACCGTGGACGAGGCCGCGGCGGCCGCGGCCGAGCTGGGCTACCCGGCGGCGATCAAGGTGGTCTCGCGCCGCATCTCCCACAAGTCCGACTTCGGCGGCGTCCAGCTCAACCTGCGCAGCGAGGCGGGGCTGCGGCAGGCCTGGGCCGACATGCACGAGCGGATCGCGCGGGCGTTCCCGGAGGCGGAGATCGAGGGCGCGCTGGTGCAACCGATGGTGATCGGCGGCCGCGAGATGATCGTCGGCGGCCGGCGCGACCCGTCGTTCGGGCCCGTGGTGCTCGTCGGCCTGGGCGGCGTGTTCGTCGAGATCCTGCGCGAGGCCGTGCTGCGCGTGTTCCCCTTCGACCGGGAGGAGGCGCGGCGGGCGATCGACGAGCTGCGCGGCGCGGCGATCCTGCGCGGCGCCCGCGGCTCCCAGCCCGCCGACCTCGAAGCGCTGGTCGACGTCATGCTGCGCCTCGGCCGATGCCTCGCCGACTTCCCCGAGATCCGCGAGGTCGACGTCAACCCGGTGCGCGTGTTCCCCGCCGGCGAAGGCTGCCGCGCGCTCGACGCCCGCGTGATCCTCGAGGGCTGAGCGCGCCTAGTGCGCGGTGCAGTAGCGCGACAGGTCGGCCAGCGGGTCGGCGGCCAGGGCGTTCGAGATCCCGACGAGGTCGAGGTACGTCGTGTCCGGCTCGTCGCACACCAGCTCCATCGTCGCCGGCCGGATCACCCCGGTCCACGGCACCGCCGAGAAGTTGCCGCTGTCGCCGATCGTCCCCGGCCCGGCCGTGTTGTCGCCGTCGTGGGTGCGCCAGCCGAAGGTGATCCCGTAGCGCTCGACGTACGAGTCGGCCGCCGACGCCGAGGTGGTGTCGTTGATCACGAACAGCCACTTGGCGCCGTTGCGCTCCCAGGTCGACTTGAGCCCGTTGATCTCCTCCATCCGCGACGGGCAGCTGCCGCAGAAGGTCGCCGCCACCTGGATGAAGATCGCCGACACGCCCGGGTCGCAACGGATGACCGAGGTGTCCGCCGGCAGCGTCTCGTCGGCGCCGGTCACCGCCGTGGGCCAGCTCATCGCCGGAGTGATCCGCGTGTGCGTGAACGAGTACGGCCCGGCCGGGTACTCGCACGGGCCCGTCGTGTCGGCATCGGCGTCGGCGTCGGCGTCGGCATCGGCGTCGGCGTCGGCATCCGGGCCGACGTCGCCGTCGCCGTCGGCATCCGCGTCGGGGTCCAGCGGCGGCGGGCAGTTGCAGAAGCGCCCGGCCGGGTCCCAGGTGCCCGGCAGCGCCGGGACGCAACACAGCGAGCTGCCGCCCTGGCACAGCAGTTGGGTGCACGTCCCGTAGGTCACGTCGTCGCCGTCGTCGCAGGCCAGGCCCAGGCCGAGCCCGGCCAGCGCCACCGCCAGGATCCCCACTGCCAAACGCCACCGCCGGATATTCATGAAGCGCCCTCCGAGCCGCTAGTCTGACCGGGAGCGGGTCGGCGCGCAAGGGCGCAGGGAGGGGCGCCTTGGCCCGAGGTCTTCCCACGGCTTTGACTCGCCGCGCGTCGTCGCGCAGACTGTCGGGGCGGAGGACGACGACGCATGCACAACACCCGGCGAATCCTGCTCGCGCTCCTGCTGCTGACGCCGCTCGGCGCCTGCAGCGACGACGACATCACGCGGGACGTGCCCGACGGCGCGGACGACGGCGAGACGACACCCGACGTCCCGGGACCGGACGCCGATGCGGACGGCGATGCCGACGACGCTCCGGGCGAGGTCGACCCGGCGGACGACGGCGGGAGCGACGTCCCGGCGGTCTGCGCCGAGCCCGCCGGCAGCTGCGTCGACGACGCGTGCCACCCGCCGCCGTTCGACGTGCGCTGCGTGGGCGGAACGGTGCGGGACGAGACCGGCGCGCCGCTCGGTGACCAGATGGTCGCGTTGTGCGCGGCCGGCCGCTGCTACTCCACGCGCAGCCGGCCGGACGGGTGGTTCGCGGCGTCGATCCCGGAGTCGGTGACCGCGCTCGACGAGCTGGCGCTGTACTTCCCGTCGGACCCGCCGCGGCACTCGCCGTTCTGCCGCTTCACGGCCCTGTGCGACGGCACGGTCGAGCTGTGCACGGATTTCCGGCTGTACCCGGCGACGGCCACCGGGGTCGAGCTGCCGTTCGGGGCGTTGCCGGCCGAGGTGCGGGTCGAGGCGTCCGACGGCGCGGCGCTGGTGCTCCCCGCCGGCGTCGAGGTTCTGCCGCCGATCGGGGCCGAGCAGCGTCTGGCGCTCTCCCGCTTCCCCCTCGCCGAGCACGTGCCGTGCTTCCTCGACCCGACCGACCTGCCCGTGGCGCTGTACGCGGTGACGGCGTTGGACACGGAGATCATCGAGCCGGGGACGATGACCTCGCCGGTGCTGCGTCCCGCGGGGCTCGACCTGCCCAACGACTCCGGCCTCGCCGCCGGCGCGGAGGTCGACGTCTTCGTGCTGGGCGGCGCCCATCCGCAGCACGCCGGGCTGGCGGAGGGCGAGTGGGCGGCGGCGGTGACGGCGACCGTGTCGACGGACGGCGCCCGGATCCGCACCGCGGCGGGCGAGGGACTGGCGTACCTGACCTGGTTCGGAATCTACCCGCGGTAGGCGATTCCTCGGACGGTTCAGTGGTACGCGCCCTCGGCCTCGCCGGGGGTCAGCGGACCGATCTCACCGTGGACCTGCTCCCAGCGGTCCATCTGCTGCGTCAGGATCTTGAGGAAGCGCTTGATGTGTCGCGGGGAGGTGATCACGCGGGAGCGGACGGCGGCCAGCGGCTGGTGCGGCTGGACGAAGCAGAAGTCGAGCATGAACTCCGAGTCGTTGGAGTGGATCAGCACCATGTTGCTGTAGACGCCCTGGGCGGTCGGCTCGTCGAGCTTGATCTGGAGCTTGGGCGGGCCCTTGGGCTGTGCGGGCGGCTGCTGCGGAGGCTGGTCGGCCATCGGGGGCTCCTCTCGAGGGCGCCCGCCGGCGGGCGGCGGGGCGAGTCGGTCAGACGATCGGCGTGGCCTTGAGCGCGGCCTTGCCGGCCTTGACGTAGACGGAGAACTGAACGTCCTTGCACTTCTGCTTGGACTGGATGGCGGCCCGGCTCTTGTCGACCGAGGCCTTGAACTTCTCGAAGGTCAGCCCGTCGACCGACTCGCCGCACTGGACCTTCGTCGAGCGGAAGTCGTTGAACAGCCGCTGCAGCTGCGCCTCGCGCTGGGCGCTGGGGTCGACCTTCCCCTGGGCCGCCATCATCAACTCGTCGTTGATCGACACGACGCGCGTCGGCCCCTCGTAGCCCTCGCCCTCCAGGGGTTCCTCCAGGTCGCCCTCCTCGAGCGGCTGGGGTTCGGACATTCCGGGCAGCGGCGGTCGCGGGGCGGCCGGCGGTGCGGGCGGAGAGGGGGAGAGCTGGCGCAGCAGCGCCGCCGGCGACGGAACGGCCGCGG
>CAZMRP010000344.1:0-6039 GCA_964568275.1 uncultured Myxococcales bacterium | reverse complement strand
CTGCTGGTCCACGTCTGCATCGACGTGCGCGTCCCCGACGACATCGCCTACGTGCGGCTGGTGGTCGACCATGTCTCGCGCCCCGATGTGGCCAAGGTGTTCCGGCTCCCGGCCGGACAGCCGGTCGTGACCTACTCGATCCGACCCGGCGACGACCTGGTGGCCCCGGAGGACTTCCTGCTGTCGGCCGTCGGGCTCGACGAGCACGGACACCAGCGGATCGCGCGAACGGTGCGCACCTGGTTCCAGCCGGACCTGGACCGCGACGTGGCGCTGACCCTCGAGCCGGCCTGCCTGGGCCGCGTCTGCACGCACGGCGAGACCTGCACGGCCGGCGTCTGCGCGCCGATCCCGACGGTCGACGATTCGTGGTGTCCCGGGGAGCGCTAGCCGGACCCTGAAATGGGAACCGGGGTTGCGACCGGCGGGCACGTTCGCCGATCGCAACCCCGGTTCGAATCGCGGGGCAGCGCGTCGCACGCTACGAGGCGCACTGAACCCACTGGCTCAGTGCCCCGCCAACGCGACCGGTGGGAGCCCCGGTCGCGCAAGAACCGACTCTCACTCAACCAACGAGCCGACGGCTCCGTTCTCGCCCTCGGCCACCGACGCCGACCGACCTTCGGCTTCGGCACCCGGCACCACGAGCAAGTCCCGTGCCGCGCCACGGCCGCGGGGGCGACGCGAAATCAAGCGGAAATCAACCGACGCCACGCGCAGGGCCGGGGTCCGCCGACCCCGCCGCAGGGGGCTGGCGACCCCACCCCGCCCCGGGAAGCCGCGAAACGGCGAGCGGTCCTGCCGCGGCCGCCGCCCGCTCCCGTCTCGTCAGTCGAGGTTTCGCGGGTCTTCGCAGAACGGCGACGTACCGTCTCCGGGGTCGATGCAGGTCCACTGCCCGCACGACCCCGCCCAGGGACTGTCCGCGGACTCCTCGGAGTTCCACCGGCAGTCGCGCTCCGAGTCGCACGGCACGGCGCAGTGCTTGACGGTCAGGCGCGCCCCCAGGTAGTCGCCCGTGTCGGTCCGCACCACCAGCCCCGGCGGGCAGGAGAAGTGGTCGACGTCGCCGTACTCGGGCACCAGCGAGCAGTACATCGCCACGCCCTCGCAGGCCACGGCCATCCAGGTGCAGGATCCCTCCGCGGCGTGCAACTCCACGGGCAGCACGATGCCGCGCAGCGAACGGCGGCAGACGGTCCGGGCGAAGGTGCCCGACGGCCCGACCATCCGCTCGCAGCCCGCGATCGTGCCGGCGCTCGCGTCGTAGTCGCTGCACCCCGAGATGCACCGGCACGGCGCGCCGACGTCGTAGTCGTTGACGGTGCATGACGTCGTGCAGTCGTCGTAGCTGCTGTCGTTCCCGTCGTCGCACGCCTCGCCCGGGTCGAGCGTGCCGTTGCCGCAGCGCGCGATGCGCAGCGAGCAATCGGCCAGGCAGGCCTCCACGCCGCCGGTGCCGCAGGCCTCGGTCGCGGTGTTGCCGTCGTCGCACGACTCACCCGGCTCGAGCACCCCGTTGCCGCAACCCGCCGGCACGACCTCGGACGGCACGTCCGCGTCCGCGTCCGCGGCGGCGGCGTCGGCGTCGGCGTCCCGGTCGCCATCGGCATCCGCATCCGCATCCGCGTCCGCGGCGGCGGCGTCGACGTCCCAGTCGCCATCCGCGTCCGCGGCGACATCCGCGTCCGCGTCCACGGCCACGTCCGCATCCGCGGCGACATCCGCGTCGACCGCGTCGACCTCGCCGTCCGCCGCGACGTCGGTCCCCGCGGACCAGTCGTGTCCGCAGGCCGGACCGACCCACCACCACGCCGCCACGAGCCAGATCGTCCTGCTGCCCATGGGTTGCCCCGTTCCCTCGCTGCCATCATGGACGGACCGCCGACGTTCGTCCACCCCTCGCGTCGGCGACCCGGAGTGGACGCCGGAGCAGGGCTGGCGTAGCCTGACGCGACGGTGGGCCTTCCGCCCGCCCCCGATGCAAGGAGCACGCATGCCCGCACGGCACCGTTCGCGAACCGGAACCGCCGACTTCCGACGATCGTCCTCGAGCCGACCGCCGGCCGTCCTGCTGGCCCTGGCGCTGGCCGGCGCCGCCTGCAGCGGCGGCGACGACACCGTCGCCGACGGCGGCGACACGGTCGACGCCCCGGCCTGTCCCGACCTCGCCGCGTCGGCGACGACCCTGGGCGGCGAGGCCTGCAGCGTCGAAGGCGCCGCCGGCTGCACGCACCGGGTGACCTGCGGCGACGGCGCGACCGACGCCACGGAGCGCTGCCGCTGCACGGACGGCCGCTGGGTCTGCGGCATCGTCGGCTGCGCCGCTCCGGAGGTCGGGTTGCCGCAGGGCCTGGTCCACGGCGCGACCGAGGGTCCCGTGCACGTCTTCCTCGGCGTCCCCTACGCGCAGCCGCCGGTGGGCGAGCTGCGGTTTCGCGCTCCGCAGCCCCTCCCCGACGGCCGCGAAACGCTCGAGGCGCTCGACTTCGGCCCCGGCTGCGTGCAGACCCGCAGCGTGATGACCGAGGCGGCGGTGCTCGACGAGGACTGCCTGACGCTCAACGTCTGGGCCCCGGCCGCCCCCGGCCCCCACCCGGTGATGGTCTTCATCCACGGCGGCGGGTTCAACACCGGCGCGTCGAGCAACGTGATCTACGACGGCACGGCGCTGGCGGCCCGGCACGGCGTGGTGCTCGTGACCTTCAACTACCGCCTCGGGCCGCTGGGGTTCCTGGCCCACCCGCTGCTCACGGCCGAGGATCCGACGCATCCGGCCTCGGGCAGCTGGGGCTTCGAGGACCAGCGCGCGGCGCTCGAGTGGGTCCGGGACCACGTGTCGGCCTTCGGCGGCGACCCGGACGACGTCACGCTGTTCGGCCAGTCGGCCGGCGGCCTGGCCGTCTGCGCGCACCTGGTCTCGCCGCGCAGCGCCGGGCTGTTCCACCGCGTGGCGATGGAGAGCGGTCCGTGCTTCGAGCTGTTCGCGACGCTGGAGCAGGCCGAGGCGCAGGGCGAGGAGCTGGCGGCGGCCGTCGGCTGCGACACCGCCGCCGACCCGCCGGCCTGCCTGCGGGCGATTCCCGCTGCGGACCTGCTCGACGCGATCCCGCTGCGGCTCGGGATGTTCTTCGGCGAGGGCGCCCTGTGGGCGCCGGTCGTCGACGACTGGAACCTCATCGACGAGCCGTCGCACGCGGTGCGCGACGGCGGACCGCGCGACCTGGAGGTGCTGCTCGGCTCGAACGGCCGCGAGGGGAGCATGATCCGCCTGATGACCTACCCCACCGGCCTGACGGCGTCGGTGTACGAGGACTTCGTCGGGCTGGTGTTCGGGGAGCACGCGGCGGACGTGCTGGCGCGGTACCCGGTCGGCGCCTACGACTCGGTGGAGGACGCGATGGACGACGCCGTCGGCACCTTCGCCTTCGTCTGCCCCACCCGCCGCACGGCGCGCGCCCTGACGGCGGCCGGGGCCTCGGTCTACCTGTACCGGTTCCTGCACGAACCGGGCTTCCTGCCGCTGCCCGACATGGGGTCGTACCACACGGCGGAGCTGCCGTTCGTGTTCGGGATGCCGCCGGCCGGGCGGAGCTTCAGCCCGGAAGAGGAGGCCCTGTCGGACGCGATGGTCGGCTACTGGGGCCGCTTCGCGGTGGACGGCGCCCCGGGCGGTACCGGCGACGCGGCGTGGCCGCTCCACGTCGCCGTCGACGACCCGCACCTCCGCCTCGACGTGTCCGCGATCGGGACCGCCGCCGGCTACCTCGCCGAGGACTGCGACTTCTGGGACGCCCTGCCGGTCCAACCGTGAGCCGCTGCCAAAGGCCGCCCTCCTACAGATCGAGCTCCTGCTGCCCCAGCACCAGCGAGACCTTGCGGTCGCCGTTGCGCGCGCGCACGTCGTCGAGGAACTTCGTCGGGCTGATGCCGCGGCGCAGCACGATCGAGTAGACCGCCTCCTTCAGCTCGCCGCCGCGGACCGTCTCGAGCGAGATGATGTTCGCGTCCTTGGCGTGCCGCTCGAGGACCTCGCCCAGCAACTCGTCGGGATTCGCGTCCCCCGGAACCTCGACCAGCAGGATCCGCTCGTGGACCACCTTGGCGAACACCCGCAGCCGGCTGAGCAGCACGATGATGCCGGCGATCCAGATCGTGGCGAACACCGCCAGCATGTAGAACCGCGTGCCGCAGGCCATGCCGATCGCCAGCGTGGCGAAGATGAAGCCGACGTCGCGGGTCTCCTTGAGCGCGTTGCGGAAGCGGATGATCGACAGCGCGCCGACCAGGGTGAAGGCGCGGGCGATGTTCGAGCCCACGATCAGCATCAGCAGCGCGACGACCACGCACAGCAGCACCAACGTGTGCACGAAGCCCTGGGAGTAGGACACGCCGCGGTGCGTGGCGCGGTAGACGAAGCCCATCACCAGCCCGAGCACGAAGCTCAGGCCGAGCACCAGGGCCACGTCGAGCAGCGCGAAGGTCCCGGTCAGGTCGGTCAGCTGGCTCAGAAAATCGTCCATCGCTCCTCGCTTCCTCGCCGCGTGACGGCGCTTCCCCGCCGCGCGGCGTCCATCCGCCGCAGGCCGGCGGCCACGGACAGGCAGTACTTGCTGACGCGCTGCAACGTGCACTCGTGGCGCGCCACGAGGGAGGTCGCCCAGTCGGGCACCCGCTCGTCGACCTTGATCTCCATCACGACCGCCGTCTCCGGCAGGATCGGCCGGCAACGGGCGGGCGCCGTCAGGTCCAGCACCGTCGTCCGGCCGGAGACCAGCGTGTCGAAGGTCAGCCGCATCCCCCGTTCGTAGCGGCTGCCGACGAACGCGCGCCGCCGGTAGGACACGATGCAGCTCGGCCGCAGCCGCAGCGCCCGCACCATGTACTGGATCTCGGAGCCCGCGGCGACGTCCGCGGCGTCGCCTCCGGCCACGCCGTCGACGTGCCCGGCGCAGTGTTCCAACGCCGCGCCCAGCGGCAGCACGATCCGCCGCTTCTGCACGGTCTGGTTCATCCGCTGCTTGATCTCCACGAACGCCGTCGTCGTCTCGTCGACCCCCGAGGCCCCGGGGTAGACGCGCACGCGCAGCTTGCGCCGGTAGCGCAGCCCGTCCAGCTTCGCGCGGTAGAAGTGCAGGTCCGGGCTGTCGTAGTACAGGCTCGTCACGCGGTAGCCCCCGTCGTCGTCCGCATGCTCGTCCGGCGCCATGAAGTGCAGCAGGTCCCGGACCAGCGGTGCGACCTGCCGGACGTGCAGCACGTACTTCAGCTCGAAGCGGTTGAACCGCCGCACGATCGTCATGACCCGCCTCCGTCCTCCGGCTCGACGAACCGCAGCCCCGCCGGTTGGCCGGCGTCCGGACCGCCGAAGCCGCCGCGCACCGCCAGCCGCCCCAGCACCGGCCGCCCCTCCACGCCGGGCGACGGCAGCGGGACCACGCACTCCTGCGTCCCCCGTTCCGCGTACTCGAGCCGACAGCCCGCGCCGCCGGCCGCCACCTCGACCAGGAGCGGCCAGCGTGTCGCGCCGCGGGCCTCGAGCACGATCCGCAACCCGGCCTGCGGACCCTGCAGCGCCAGGAAGTACGACGCCGGCGCCGTGCTCCAGCCGCCGGCGGTCCGCGCCAGGTGCTTGAACCGCTTGTCGCCCAGCCGTTCGAGCGCGATGGCCGGGTGCCGGGCAATGCACCGCGCCAGCACCTCGGCCTCCTCGGCCGACAGCTCCGGCACCCCCCGATCGGCCCGCTGGAGGAGCCACCACGCCCGGTCGAGGTCCGGTTCCGTCAGCCCCCACGCCAGGAAGGCGGCCAACCCGCTCCAACTGGCGACCAGCAGCACGAAGCCGCCCCCCGGCAGGAACCGGCGACGTCTCACGGCGCTTCCTCCCGCCACCGCGCGAGCGCCCCGTCCAGCTCGGCCCACGCGGCCAGTCCGAGCGACTCGCGCAGCCGGCGCAGCGCGCCGTCCGGCAGTCCCGTCTCCAGTTCCGGCCGCGGGTCCAGCGCGCCCCACGTCGGCTCGTTCGGCGGAGCAAGCGTC
>CAZMRP010000343.1:0-6050 GCA_964568275.1 uncultured Myxococcales bacterium | reverse complement strand
CTGGCGACCCGCCCCCGGCCCCGCGATCCTCGTCGATGCGCGGCTCGAGGCCCCCGACGGGTCGACCCGCACCGAACGCGTGGTCGTGCCGCTCGAGTTCCGCTGACCGATCACACCCCACGGTTCCGGCGGGTCCCGATTGAACCGCCCGGCGATCTGGGCTATCCCTCGCCGGTCGCGGCCGGGGCGCCCGCCGCCCGCCGCAGGAGGATCCGATGAAGTCCAAGGTCGCCGATCTCTCTCTCGCTCCCCAGGGGCGGCTCAAGGTCGAGTGGGCCGAGTCGCGGATGCCGGTGCTGACGCGTCTGCGCGAGCGGTTCGCGCGGGAGCAGCCGCTCCGCGGAGCCCGCATCGCCGGCTGTCTGCACGTCACCAAGGAGACCGCGGTGCTCGTCCGCACCCTGCGCGCGGCCGGCGCCGAGGTCTCGTGGTCGGGCTGCAACCCGTTGTCGACCCAGGACGACGTCGCGGCCTGCCTCGCCGACGAAGGGACCAGCATCTACGCCTGGCGCGGCCTGTCGGTCGAGGAGTTCTACTGGTGCATCGACCGCACCCTCGACTTCAAACCGACCCTGACGCTCGACGACGGCGCGGACCTGATCTTCTCCGTCCACAACCGGTTCCCCGAGCTGGCGCGGGGCATCCGCGGCGGCACCGAGGAAACCACCACCGGCGTGCACCGCCTGCGCGCGATGGGCAAGGCCGGCAAGCTGCTGTACCCGGTGATGGCGGTCAACGACGCCGAGACCAAGTGGGACTTCGACAACGTCTACGGCACCGGCCAGTCGTCGATCGACGGCATCATCCGCTCGACCGCCGTGCTGCTGGCCGGCAAGACCTTCGTCGTCGCCGGCTACGGCCACTGCGGCCGCGGCACCGCCATGCGCGCCCGCGGCATGGGCTGCCTGGTGGTGGTGACCGAGGTCGACCCGATCCAGGCCCTCAAGGCCCGGCTCGAGGGGTTCCAGGTCCTGCCGATGGACGAGGCCGCGAAGCTCGGCGACGTGTTCATCACCGCCACCGGCATGAAGGACGTCCTCGCCGACCGTCACTTCCGCTCGATGAAGGATGGCGCCATCGTCTGCAATACCGGCCACTACGATTGCGAGATCCGCATCCCGGACCTCGAGGCGCTGGCCGAGTCGCACCGCGAGATCCGCCCGAACAACCAGGAGTACCGGATGAAGGACGGCCGGCGGATCTACCTCCTGGCCCAGGGCCGCCTGGTCAACCTCGCCGCCGCCGAGGGACACCCCTCGGAGGTGATGGACATGAGCTTCGCCAACCAGCTGCTGGCGCTGATCCGGCTGCATCGCGAGGGCGACAAGCTGTCCAAGGACGTCCACGACCTGCCGCGCGAGCAGGACCAGGAACTGGCCGCGCTGAAGCTCGAGACGCTCGGCATCGCGATCGATAGGCTGACGCCCGAGCAGATCGCCTATCGCTCGGACTACGCCGCAGGTACCTGAGGACCGAAGCGGGTCTCTACGCCGCGTCCGCGGCGGCCGCGAACCGGTTCTCGGTGCGGAACGCCCGCTGGCGCTCCTCCCCCACCACCGACAGCAGCTCCTTCTCGCCCACCAGACCGGCGTCGAGCAGCGCCTGCATGTAGCCGTCGGCGTAGCCCGTCGCCCGCGCGATCCGCGCGTAGGCCGAGCCTTGGTAGCGCGACAGGAACGCCTCGTGCAGCCGGTCGCGCAACGCCTTCACCATCTTCTCGCGGTCGATCACCATCCCCGCCTCCGTGCCCTTGCCGCCTCCGGGCGGCGTCCGCCCCTGCCTGCGTCGTGTGTACGCCGCCGTCCGCTGCTGGTCAAAAAACGTGGAGTCCTGTGCAGGTGAACAGGTACCCTTCATGTGCCACGGAGTCCTACATCGACGGTCGCCGGAGGGCCGGCCGACCGGCCCCGATGAACATCGCCGTCGGCCCGGGCGTCGACGTCCCGCCCCGTCGGTTGAACGCGGACCACCGCGGTGCTACACGAAGGAGTCGGGCCCACGCGGCACAAGTTCGCGGGCCGTGGATGGAAGGAGCAGATCGATGCGCAACAGGCTCGCGACACTGGTGACGGTGCTGGTCGTGCTGGGGACCGCCGCCCCGGCCGGCGCCTCGGCGTTCGAGATCTACATCCGCGGCGGCGGCGGCTTCGAGTACCTCGACATGACCGCCCTCGACTACTCCGGGGCGCTCAATCCCGCCAACTACGACTCCCTGCCGTCCTCCGAGCAGGAAGTCATCGACAACATGACCAAGAGCTACAAGGGCGAGGGGTGGGCGGCGGGCGGCTCCGCCGGCGTCCTGCTGCTCGATTTCATCGAGCTCGGGGTCGACTTCCGCCAGTCCGGGCTGAAGTTCGACAGTGGTGCCGAGGCGGATCTGACGCAGCTCGCGCTTCACGTGGCCTGGCACATCCTCGGCACCGGGATCGTCGCCGACCCGTCGTTCCTGCTCGGGGCCGGCTACTCCTACCTCACCACCCCCGGCGTGACGCTCGACGCGTCGAGCCACGCCGTGCCGGGCGAGGAAGTGACGACCAACGGGTTCATCGCCCGCGCCGGCGCCGCGCTCGACATCCGCTTCGTCTCCTGGATGTCCGTCGGCGTCCTGCTCGACTTCTCGTTCCTGTACTTCGACGCGGGCGAGGACACCTCGTGGGGCTTCAACACCGACCTCCTGGGGCGGATCAGCTTCCACATCTGAGCCGAAGTCGGTGCGCTCCGTACCGCGCCGGCGTCCGGCACCGCCGCGCCGTCGCGCGTCCCGGGTCCGCGGGCTAGAACGTGGAGCGCGAGGAGTCGGGGCGGATGTCGAAGGCCGAGCCGGTGGCCAGGCTCGTGATCTCGCAGTCGTCGCCGCTCGGGCCGCGCGCGGTGATGTCGGCCACGCGCCAGATGTCGCCGGTTCCGGCGGACGAGTTGTGGATGCGGGCCGGGCCGTAGACCACGCGCGGAGTGCCGCCGCAGTAGACCCGGACCATCACGTCGGCGTGGCTGTCCCAGGTGTCGTCGTCGTAGTAGTGCACCCCGACCCGGAACAGGTCGCCGTCGTGCGCGCCGTCGATGTTCACGTTCTCCGGCCCCCACCCCTCGACGTCATCGATGTCCAGCCGCGGATTCGGGCAGCGGCTCCGGGCGCAGGCGGTGGCGGGCGACTCCGGGTAGCCCCAGGAGATGGTGTAGGTGGCCCAGGGCAGGATCGGGCTGATCACGCAGTTCGCGTAGTAGCAGTCGTCGCCGTTGAACCAGCCGCTCGCCGGCCGGTTGCGGTGGAAGTGCAGGTCGACGTCCGACACGCTGTCCCCCCGCTCGGACTCGTTCCACCACATCTCGACCCGGATCCCCTGGCCGCGCACGTGCACCACGAAGGTGCAGAGGTGAGTGACGCCGAACGGGTCCACGATCGTCACGGTGATCACGTAGTCGCCCGAGATGTCGAAGTAGACCCGCGTGTCCTCGGCCGCCGGCGCCTCGACGCTGGTGGTCGCCGACCCGGCGGGCGCCACGACGTCCCAACTGCAGTCCGCCCCGCCGTCCGGGTAGAACGCGTCGCAGTGCAGCTCGTACCAGTTGAGCGGCGCGGCCGAGTCCTCGGTCGGGCAGACGATCGACGGGCGGCACTCCTCGAGGTCGTCCACGCAGTCGTTGCAGTCGTTGTCCTTGCCGTCGCAGACCTCGGGCTCGGGCAGGATGCCGCCCTCGCAGGGGCCCCACGAGCCGAACTCGAAGCCGGTGCAGATCTGCGTGCCGTCGACGCAACCGCCGATCCCGCGCCGTCCGGGCGGCCCGGCAAAGCACGATTGCACCTCGCCGCCCACGCACGAACAGTCCTCGTCGACCCGGCCGTCGCAGTTGTCGTCCGAACCGTTGCCGCAGATCTCGGAGGGCCCGCAGCGGTCGCCCGGATCCGGCGGGCAGACCAGCGGCGCGTCGGAATCCGCGTCGGCGCCGCTCGCGTCGTCCTCGTCGCCGTCCGCGCCGCCGCCGTCGTCGTCGGCGTCCGCGTCGGCCGCGCCGTGCTCGCACGAGCAGGCGCCGTCGACGCACCTGCCGATCGGGAACCCCAGCGCGCCGCACGCGTCGGCGCAGGCGGTCGGGTCGCAGGTCTCGCCGTCCGTGCCCTCGAGGATGATCCCGTCGCCCGCCGTGTCGACGCGGTCCGTCCGGGCGTCGACCGGCCCGACCGTGTCGTCGGCCGGCGAACAACCGAGCGCCGCCGGCAGCAGCAGCAGCCCCGCGACGAGGACACCTCGACCCGCGTGCTCGGCGTTCCGGACCATCGCTGCCTCCTCCTGCCGGCCCGACCGGTGGACCTTCGCGGCGGTCGTTCCCTGCACGCGAACTATACGGTTCGGTACGCGGGGCGGCAAGCCGCCGCGAGGAGTCTGTCGTAGGTCGGCGATTCCGTCAGGGGGTTGGCGAGTCGGCGATTCCGTCAGGGGGGCGGCAGGGCGGGGTCGGAAGGAAGTCGGGACCCGGCCGGTCGCCGAATCGGCCGGGTCCCGTCCGCGGATCGCTAGCTCAGCTTGACGTCGATCTTGCGCGGCTTGGCTTCCTCGCGCTTCGGCAGGTGCACGCGCAGGACGCCGTCCTTGTACTCCGCCGAGACCTTGGTCTCGTCCACGGTCGACGGCAGCACGAAGCTCCGCGTGAACGAACCGTACGCGCGCTCCACGCGGTGGTACGACTCGTCCTTCGACTCGGACTCCGCCTTGCGCTCCCCGCTCAGCGTGAGGATGTTCTCCTGCACGGTGATCTCGACCTGCTGGGGGTCGATTCCCGGCAGGTCGGCCGACACCACCAGCTCCTTCTCGCTCTCGGTGACGTCGACCGCCGGGCACCAGCGACACGACGTGTCGCTCGACACCGAACGGAAGAACGGATCCTCGAACACCCTGGACAACTCACGGAACGGTTCCCAACGAGCCAGCATGTTACACCTCCTCTGCACGGGCCCGAATGCCCGTCTCCTTGCGTCTTCCCGCCTATTTTCCGCTGCCCCGGCGCCGGAGCATCGAATCTCGAACCAGCCAGAAACTAATCACGGCCGCCGCGCTGTCAACGCCCCGGCGGCGTCTCTCGCGCGGGATGCCAAGGCCCGCGGTTCGTGCTATGTTGCTCCCCCGCGTTTCGGGGCCCGCCCGCGCGGGTCCGGGGGGACGGACGGCGCATCGCCGGAGGATACCGATGAGTCTCACCGAGGCCCTCAATCGTTTCACCGAGCTGGGCGCGGAGTGGGTATTGTGGCTGCTGCTGGCCCTGAGCGTGATCTCGATCACGATCATGGTCGAGCGGGCGATCGCGTTCTACAAGCGGCGGGGCGACGCCGCGGCGTTGGCCGCGCTCGTCAACGTGCACCTCGCCGAGGGACGGCTGGACGAGTTGGGCGGAGCGCTCCAGGGGCAGCGGTCGATCGAGGCGGTGGTGGTCCGCGCCGGGCTGGCACGCTACCACGACGGCCCGGCCGCGGCCGAGGAGGCGATGCAGGCGGCCCAGGTCGCCGAGCGCCAGCAGCTCGACCGCTACCTCGTGTTCCTCGGCACCGTCGGCTCCAACGCCCCGTTCATCGGCCTGGCCGGCACCGTGATCGGCATCATGCAGGCCTTCCGCAACCTCGGCGGCAACCTCCAGGCCGGCGCCAGCTCGAGCGTGATGTCCGCCATCGCCGAGGCGCTCGTCGCCACCCTGATCGGCCTGCTCGTCGCCGTGCCGGCGGTCATCGCCTTCAACTACTTCCAGCGCCGGATCAAGGTCCGGATCAACGACACCCAGGTCGTCATGCATACGCTGCTCGGACACCTCAAGGCCCAGCCCGCCGCCAGGGCCGGCGCGGCCGGGGGCTCCAACGACTGACGGAGGCGGACGATGGCGGGCCCCGTACGCGACGACGACGAGCTGCTCTCCGACATCAACATCACGCCGTTCGTCGACGTGGTGCTGGTGATCCTGATCATCTTCCTCGTCACCGCGACCTACATCATCACCAAGTCGATCCCGATGGACCTGCCCAAGGCCGCCACCGGCGAGCAGGTCGTCACCACGCTCGCGATCTC
>CAZMRP010000342.1:0-6072 GCA_964568275.1 uncultured Myxococcales bacterium | reverse complement strand
GGTTCGGGAACGGCCAAGGCCTCCAGGCAGAATGGCGCTTGGACTTCCTTCCCGCGCCTCTCAGCTCGAGGGGCGGTCCGGCACATCGGCACCGACGAGCAACGGCTCGGAGCCGTCGTACAGCGTCTCGGGTGCCACATCGATGCGGCCCGGCCAAGCGACGGTGCCGCACTGGACGCGGGCCCGGAAGAACAGCGGGGACCCCTTCAGGCGGTTGAACGGGGGCTCGTCCATCAGCGGGGCCATGTCGAACCGGCGGCGCTCGCCGTTCTCGAACTCCAGGTCCAGGAAGTAGGGCGGTCGCGCGACGACGTCGACGACATCCAGCAGCATCCGTCACCTCACGGAAGCGGGTCGACGCGAAACGGCTCTTCGCCGGCAACTGCCAGGTCCCAGTTCGCCAGGAGCTCGTCCTTGTGGATCTCCACCCAAGCCCGAACCAGCTTCAGCTGCTTCGCGGGAAAATCGCCATCGAGGATCGCCCCGTCGCCGATGGCCACGGACGCCTTGGCATTCTGGTAGCGGACGTGGATGTGCGGCAGGTGGTGTCGGACGTCGTCCTTGTAGAACAAGGACACGACGATCCCGTAGAACATGCTGATCGTCGGCATCTCCCACCTCCCGCCCCCCTGCCCGAGCACGCGAGGCTCGTGGAGCGTGCGGTTGCAGCCAGCAGGCTACGACATCCGCGCCCGGAACGCCACCGGGCCGACGGGCGAGGCACGGCCGGCGCGGCTGCGATCGGGGTTTCGGAAGGGATATCGGTCGCCGAAACCACATCCGAGGTCGGGATGGGCAGGAACGGTGACCCGGTCACGGTCGGAGCGGGCGTGATGGCAGGGTTGGGGTCGCGGAGGACGAAGGCGTCAAAGCGTCGGAGTCGGCCGTCCGGCGCACGTCGACCGCGGTCGGCGGAGGGTACCGACTCGTACGAGTCAGACTACTACGCCGCTTCTCGCCAGACGTACCTGTGGTGCAGTCCGCCGACTCGCGGCACCCCGACGACCTTCGCGCCAGTCGACGGCCGCTGCTCGACCGCGCGTCGCGCCGGCGTCTGCTTGCCCAGCCCGCAATGCGTCCGGTCCTCGTGGTGGCAGGTGACGTACTCGCGGAGCAGTCGACGGAGATCTTCCTCGCCGAGCACGATCGCGTGATCCAGGAGTTCTGCTCGGGCACATCCGATCCGGCGCTCCACGGTTCCGTCTTGCCAAGACGCCCGGTACGCCGTGCGCTCTGACTTCGCACCCACGACCTTCACGGCCGCAACCATCGTAGTCCACCTTCGACCACGATCCGCAGGATGTTCCGGCCTTCCGCTCCCGTCAGGTCGTGAGTCTCCGGCCGTCGTGCAGCCTGCCCGATGGGCTCGCCACACCCGATGGGCTCGCCACCCGATGGACTCGCCACTTGACGTGGCAGGCAGGGCGGCACAGGCTTCGAATCGTGGTCGAAGGTGGACGACGTTGGTGGCTCGCGCTCGTCGTCGCATTCGCTCTCGGCGCCGCACGCGCGAGCGCGCAGGACGTGCGCCTCGCACCGTTCCCGCCCAGCCCGCTGGTCACGCTCGGCGGCGACTGGTCGAGCTCGACGAGCACGACGTTCGCCGCCTCGGGCTCGACGTGGTGGACGCGGCATCCCGAGCACGCGGTCTTCCACGCGCGCATGCGACACGTGCAGCGGGGCACAGCGGGCGACGTCGTGCCCGCACGCGGCTTCGACGTGCGGATCGGGCGTGGAGGACAGCTCTGGTCGTGGCGCGGCGCCTTCGGCGAGTCGATCGCGCCGCAGTTCCGCTCGACGACGGCCGAGCACCCGGACCCGGACTACGCGCCGTGGGTGGACGAAGTCTGGCAGATCGTCGCGCAGAACCGGCTGCTGAACGAGCCGCCCGACCACCGGTACTTCATCCACCAGGCCGGCGTCTACCTGCTCGACCCGGTGCTCGCCGGACCGTTCTACTCACCCACCCTCGCGGCGGGACCGGGCGTGCCGGAGTTCAGCTACGTCGTCGTGAGCTGGAGCCAGCACGCGCACGTGCCCACGACCTTCCGCTCCGGGCTCGTGACCTACGCCCAGTATCGGGACGCCGGCGGCGGAGTTCTGGAGGTCTCGGTCGTCGCCTACAACGCCGGGCCCGACGTGCTCGACCGCTGGAACGTCCCGTGGGGTGGAGTGCGCGCCTCGTCGTTGCCCGTCCACGAGCTCGCGATGGGAGGGCGGCTCGTCACCTTGTCCCCTTCGATTCCGTTCGGGGACGACGCGAATCGGGACGTGTACGAGCGTACGGACGGCTACGGCCTCTTCCGGACCGACACCGGCGGCGCGGCGCTCGGACTCGTGTTCGGGACCGATCGACGCGCGGTCCTCGCGGCCGACCAGTGGGGGGACGCCCAGTACCGCAGCGGCACGGCACAGAGCGGCACCGAGCGCGACCTGCGCGTCGCGACGGTCATCCGTCCCGTCACGGTGGATCCGGGCGAGGCACTCTGGGCGCGCTTCTACTTCGTCGTCGGCAGCCGCACGGCCGTGCTGTCGGTGATCGACGCCTACGCGCTCGTCGCGAACGCGGAGTACGGAGTGTTGCGCATCGCGCCGGAAGACAGCGCACTGCTCGGCTACGATGTCGATGCGACGGGCCTCGTCGGGCCGCCCGTGGACCCGGCGGATGCACGGTTCGCACTCTGGGCGCTTCCGGTCGCCGGCGGCGTGCCGGTGTTCCGGCTCGGGCGAGCCGCGGGCGGCGAGGTGCTGAGCGGGAGCCCGTACGCCGTCTCGGATCCTCCCTACGACGGCCGCACCACGCGCTGGGAGCTGCTGGGCTACGCCTACGAGGTTGGAACCGAGCCTGCCGCTCCGGCCGGTTTCGACTCGGTGCCGATCGAGGACGTGCTCCCTGCGGCGGGATACCGGGCGGAGGGTCGCTCGCTGCGCGTTCTGTGTCGCGCACAGCCACTGCCCGACGCGGGAGGCGATGAAGACGCCGCCACGATCGATGGCAGCCTCGACGTCACCGCGATCGATGCACCCACGCTGCCCGAGGACGGTCCCGCCACGCCCCACGCGCCCGCGGCGGACGCCGGTTGTGGTTGTCGCACGGATGCCCGCGGCGGTCGCGGCTGCGTGTTCCTCGCGCTCGCGCTCGTGGCGCTGCACGTGATTCGAGCTGGTCGAAGCGGCCGAGAGACCGAACCCAGCGGGCGTCGGACCGAACCGACGGCGTGCGCGCACCGAGCGGGCGTCCGCACGGCCGGACGAGGACCACGCTTGCGGAGGCCCCGAGGAGGCCGGCGGTCATGAGTCGGAGGCCGAGGACGGAGCGGCGCGGTCCGGCCGCAGGGGTGTGCGCGGCGTCGTTCGGGCTCACCCTGCTGCTCGCCTGTTCCGAGACGGCGACGCGAGCCGATGCGGGCCGTGCGGGTGCGGGACCGGCGCCCGCTCCCCCGCCCGACTACGTCGGCATCGAGTTGCCTCGGGCCATCCGGGCCGGCGAAGCGGATCTCGCGCCGGTCGTCGCCGTGGAGCTGGCGACCGACGGGTCCGTGCGCGTGAACGGTCTGGCGATCGCCTTGCCGGGCTTGGGCCACGTGCTCCGCGCCGCCGCCGGTGCCGACCCCGACGCCCGCGCCTTGATCTCGGCCGAGCCGACCTGTCTCTTCCGCGACGTCGCACGGTTGATCGACGAGCTGCGGCTCGCGGGGTTCCGCCGGATCGGGTTCGCGACGGACGGCTTGCGGCCGCCGCCGGTGCCCGAGCCGCCGGCATCGGCTCCGCCGGAACCCGATCGGCTCGAGTCGCGGTGACGCGGGACCGGGGGTGACCGACCCCCCATCCTGGTACCACCGCTGATGTCGGTTCCGCAGCCTATCTTGCTGCAGGTCAACGCCCTGAGGGCGTAGCCCTGTTGCCGGCGCCAAGCGAGCAGGAAGTCGAAACGCAGTCGCCTGGAGACCTCGGTCCGTCCCGAAGCCCATCGATCTCCCCCGCGTCGCGGCAGACAAGAACGCCGCGGCAGCGGGTCATCTGGCCGCGGTTCGGGCCGCACCAGAGCGTTGCCTTGCCTCCCGAACGTCGTCCGTGCTCAACGCCAGCATTCCTCCTCGCAGACCGCCTGGTTGTCTTGGCACATCGAATGGCACGCTGAGTCCGAAACACCGCAGTACTCGAAGCACAGGTGTCCCCCCTGCGCGCAGGCGTCGGCACAGGCGCCGGGCTCGCTCTCGCAGTTGCTGTTGCACAGCGCCGCCGCGGACTCGCAGTACGACCTGCAGAGGCCCCCCTCCTGGCCCTCACAGCCGCGCCAGCAGCACCCGCCGCTTCGCCCCTCGCAGGTGAGGCGGCAGGACTCCGCATCCTGCGCGTAGGGCTGCTCATATGCCGACTCGTAGGCCGTCTGCGCGGCGACTTCGGCGGCGACCTCGAACTCGTATTGCAGCTAGTTGTCGAGTTCCGCCTGCGACGCGAACGTGAGGACATGCGCTGCGAAGCGCGCCGTGTCCGAACATCCGCGGACCAGCCCGATCGCGCGTAGCCGGCCCAGCTCGTCCGCCGCGGATTGATACCACGTGGCGATCGCCGGCAGGGCATGTCGGCAGTCGTCCCCCCGACCCCACGCGCCCGCATAGGAGCTGTCGAACATGGAACCGATGCAGTTGGGGTGGTTCGCGCCCCAGAGCGCAGCGGCGCGGTCCAGGTCCGCCGCCTGCCCCGCCGCTACCCCTCGGTCACGGTAGAACTCGGCGGCATGGCTGATCAGCAGACAATCACTCGTCGAAGCAGCCGCGGCGGCGACGGGATCCGCCAGGCGGTGAGCGTCCAACAGTCGCCATCGGGCGTGCCAGTCCCGGACCGCCCCGAAGCAGTTGATCATCCAGTTCGCGTCCATCGTCTCGAGCGCCCTCTCGCAATCGAACTCCACGGGAGAGGGGACGTTCGGACCTGCGCCAGTGGCATCCACGTTCGTTCGAGGGACGTCCGTCATCGTCCGGGTGACCTACGCCGAACCGCCCCCTGCGCGCAAGGGGCGCGGCGGCCGGCACCCCGCCGCCCCGCCAGGCCTCCGCTCCGGAGGGCAGTGGCGCCAGGCGCCCCCCTGACGCCGGTGCACAAACCGCGTTCCTGCGTCCTCGGCGTCGCTGCCCTCTGCGGCGATCGTCCCGGCTTCCGCCTCCCGAGTCCGCGGCAAGGCCCTTCGATCGCGAGGGTAGTCAGGATGGAGCGACCGGCTCCGTTTCGCGAATCCGTAGGTTACGCTGCGGAACGGTGAAGCTACGTAGCGCAGAGCTACAAGCGAAAGGAGCCGGTCTGATGAAGCAGGATAGCCGATTCGTGGGTCTGGATGTACACGCAGAAACGATCACGGTGGCGGTGGCGGACGCCGCCGGTGGAGAGGTGCGCGAGTTGGGCACGATCCCCAACCGGGAGGAGTCGATCCGGAAGCTGGTGAAGAAGCTCGGGCCAACGAAGGGGCTGCATTGCTGCTACGAGGCGGGCCCGACCGGGTACGTGTTGTACTGGCAGATGGCGCGGATGGGGGTGGCCTGCGTCGTGGTGGCACCGACGCTCGTACCGGTGCGGCCGGGGGATCGCGTGAAGACGGACAAGCGAGATGCGAAGAAGCTGGCGCGGTTGTACCGCAGCGGGGAGTTGACGCCGGTGTGGGTGCCGGACCAGGCGCACGAGGCGCTGCGGGACCTGGTGCGGGCACGGGAAGCGGCGAAGCGCGACCAAACCCGCGCCCGGCATCGCCTGAGCAAGTTCCTGCTGCGGCACGACCGGCGGCCGGGAAGGAAACTGACGGCGTGGACGGTGAAGTACCTGGAGTGGGTGCGCAGCGTCCGGTTCGAGTACGAGGCGCTGAATGCCACGCTGCTCGACTACCTCGGTGAGGTGGACCGGCAGGCGGAACGCGTCGTGCGGCTGGAAAGAGCGATCGATGCGGCCATCGAGCAGATGCCGGCAGAGATGAAGGCGGTGGTCGCCGGGCTGCAGGCGCTGCGCGGGGTGAAGAAACTCTCCGCGGTGAGCGTGGTGGCAGAATTGGGGCCTCTGTCGCGTTTCGATCGGCCGCGGCAA
>CAZMRP010000341.1:0-6078 GCA_964568275.1 uncultured Myxococcales bacterium | reverse complement strand
GAACGCGTGATCGCCATCGCCCGGAACGGGTGATCGCGATGGCCGGAATGGGCACTGCCTCGGCTGCGGCGTCTGCTGCCGCGCGACTCTGCACCACCGGCGCCCTCGAACTGCAACGGACCACCACCCGCGTCCATACCCCGGCCACCCAGCTCGAACGGATGGTCCGCCAGGCGCTCGAACGCGGCAACCTCGCCCACCTCCTGTTCGACGACCCGACCCGCCTCTCGCACCGCCTGCTCGCCAAGACCCTCACCACCCTCCTCGAACTGCCCCCGGCCAGACAACTCCTCGCACGGCAACAGGTGCGCTCCCGCTTCGTCGAACTGCTCCTCGGCGGCGGGCGCCCCACCACCCAACTCCCGACCCTCCACCCCTGAACCCCCACCCCCCTCGACCATCGCCGCCTCCGTCGCCGCCTCCTCGAACACCGCCGAGCCGGCCAGGACACCGCTGCCGCACACCGCCGACCACCATGCCGGCTCGGGCGGCGCAGCCACACGACCGACACCCCGCTTCCCGGCCCGTCGGACGGTGGATCGCAAGCCAATGGCGAAGTTACGGCTCCGGCAGGTCGCAGTCCCAGAGCCGATAGGTGTGGGTCGCGTAGTCGATCTCCTCCGTGAACAGGACGCCGTACGTGCCGTCCTGCCGGTCGTAAACGCCGGCTCCCCATTCGATGCCCGGCCAATCGGTGACTCGGATCTCGGTCCTGGTGGGCAGGTGGAGGGCGACGACGTCGCCCTCTTCATCGCTGCTGTCGCAAGTCGGCCAGGGACCCCAGCGGTGGTCGGAGTAGACGAGCCATGGCCCTTCGGCGTCCAACGCCGGGCCGTGCATCACCGTGTCGTCCGCACCGACCAGCAGAACCTCTTCCTCCGTAGCTCGGTTCCACCCGTAGATGTCGGCGGAACAGGGCCAGAACGAGGTCTGCGTGGGATCCTCCCGCAGGTCGATCCACGCCACCCAGTCCTCCGTCACGACGGCGCTGTACTGCTCGCCCGGAACCGCCGTGATCTGCCGGCGGGTGCCGGAGCGTAGGTCCACGCCCACGATGTCCATGAACCAGACCGGAGGGGGGGCTGGATTCGTGCAGTTCGCACTGAAGACGGTCAACCCATCCCTGATATCAACGCGGGTCACGCTGCCCCAGACCCTCTCTCCGGTGTCGGGATCGTTGCTGAGATTGATCTGCTCGCCGGTCTCGATGTTCATCGCTCGCGCATCGTAGGGATACATGGCTCCGATCTGTCGGATGTCCCGCCAGACGACCCAGGGGTATTCGAGGGCGGCGGGCTGCATGCTGCACGCGGCAGCGCCGGTCCCAGGGTCCTCCGAGGTGTTCTCGTCCAGCACGCGCGCTTCCCGCGTTTCCAGGTCAAACAACCGCAGTACGCAGCGCGACGCCGTCGGCCCTGCGTCGGACTTCGTCGAGAACGCCACCCGGGAACCCTCGAGGGCAAGGCCGAGAATGACCTCCCGCGCCGAGGTGTCCGAAACGGTCTCGCCAAGCTCCTCCCAGCACATGGTCGCCCGGTCCAGCCGCCACAAGACATTGCGAGTGGCGATGTGTCCCGGCACGATGATGTTGTTTCCGTCAGCAGTGAAGTTCAGGAGGATGTACTCGAGCGCAGGAAAGGAGACTCGCCTGCAGGTCACGCCGGGCGAGGCTCCCGGGCGGGTCTCGTCCGGGGCCCGGTAGGTGCAGTCCCCGCCGTCGGGCAGGTCACCGGCGTCCTCGGGAGCATCGACCTCGCCCGCCTCGATCCTGTCCGTCGCCATGTCGTCTGGAGGGACGTCCGCGTCGGCGTCGGCCCCGCAGCCGCAGTGGCACGTGCCGTCGGCGCAGCTTCCGTAGCAGAGACCCAATGAGCGGCAGTGGGCATCGCAGGACGCGTCGTCGCAGCTCTCGTCCGTGGCGCCATCGTCACTACCGTTGGACGAAGGGCAGCCGGAACAAGCGCCGAGCGCGGCCAGCAGCAGCGGCAGCATTCCGCGGCCGACGCAGGACCAGTTGTCGCTTCCGTCGAATCGGGTCATCGGCTACTGCCTCGTCGCCACCTGGACCCGCCCACGGTCCGCGCGTAGGATCCACGGTCCAACCTCCACGACGCCGGACACCCAATCCGTCACGTCGTGTTCGCCGACGGACATCCACGAACCGTCCGTGGCTTCCCCGATCACCATCGTTCGATGGCCCGGTCCGTTTCCGTACACGAACGCCCCATCGACGGCGAGATCCGTCAGGAGACCAACCGGAAGGCTCGCCAGCACATCGGCCCCGAGATCCTCCCGCAGCGCCAGTACGTGCAGCGTCCCGAACAGGTGCAGGAACAGCCGCTCACCGTCGTACGCCGCGGCCGCTCGCCCGAACGCACCGCACGCGCCGGTCGCGTCGCAGAGTCGGTCGAGCAGCGCATCGACTCCTCCGCAATCGGCGGTCGAGTACGCCCGCAGGCCCCCATCCCGGTCGGGCAGCAGCCCGATCCGCTGCAGAACGACCGGATCGGTCGGATCCGAGATATCGATCATCATCACCTGGAACAGGCCCACGACGTACGCTCGCGACCCTTGCGCGAAGACGCGACGTACCCGTCCGCAGAATTCCAGCTCGCCCAGCAGGCCACCGTCGTTCGCGCGAAGCAGCGAAACGCCGCGCGCATCCGCCAGCAGGAGCGTGTTCCCGGAAACCGCGAGGTCGTGCGCCTCACGCGGCGGCCGCAGACGACGGTCGAAGGTCAACGCGCCGTCGCTCTCCAGCCGATACACGTCGATATCGCGGCCCTCCAACGCCAGCAACTCGTTCCCCTGCGCGGCCATCGCCCGAATCTGCGGCATCCGGTACTCACGGACGACCTCCCCGGGCAACATCGGAGGACGGCAGGCCAGGTCGGGTCCGTCGCAACGGAGCCGGCCGTAGTCGGGGAACCCGGCGCTGCCGGTGCTGCAGCGCAGCCCGAAGCGGGCTTCGATCGCGGTGTCGCCGTCGCAGTCGATCCGGGCGACGCCGAGCGTTCGCTCGCCGGCCTCGTCCCCATCTCCATCGTGCGTCGACCTCGTTCGGCTGCCGGGCGCCCGTATGTAGTCGATCCGCTCGGACCACGCCGCGACTCGGCCCGGCTCTCGATCGGTGGGACAGAGGTCGCAGGCGTCCCAGATCGTGTCACCATCCAGATCGCTCGGGCTCGGCTGGCAGAACCTTGGGCAGCCATCGCGATGGTCCTCCCAGCCGTCACAATCGATGTCCGAACGGATGTCCAAGGCGACTTGGAGCGGCCCGCCGGCCGTCGAGTAGTCGACGTCGCGGAACGCGAACTGCTGGCCACCTCCCGCCATCTCGTTCCACTCGGTCAGCGGCCCGGTCCAGGCGCTCCACCATCCCCTCGAAGCCCCGGCGCTGCCCTCCAACAGTCTGGCCGTGACCGGATCGATGACATCGTCCGCCAACAACGAACGGAACGTGTCTTCCCCGAATGGCAACACCGGCCCATCCGCCGCGGGGATCATCCCCACGTACCCCAGGAGGGCCGACTCCAATTGGTCCAGCGCAAGCGCCACACGATCGCACATCTCGTCCCGCTGTGGACGAATCGCCTCGTTGATCCCGTGCTGGATCATGCTGGACGACACCCCGAACAGCACCCCCAGGTAGTCGATGATCCACGACTCGACCTCGACCCGGAAGGAGCAATGGCCCGCAGGTGACGCGCCCGATGACTCGACCTGCCGAAACCGGAGGTTGCCCGAAGGCCACGACGTCGTCCGCTCCCCCGGCAGGAAACTGGTCCACTCCATCCAACGGTCGCCGTTCGTTCCCGCCGCACACGTCCCAGCCTCGCACCCCGGCGTCTCCGGCTCCACGGCAAGCAGCACCTCGGACCCGGCATCCGTGAACCGCAGTTCCGCCGTTCCGTACCGCCGCAACGCGTCCCACAGGCCGCGGTACTCCTCGGGTACCTCCGCTGCCAGCGCGTCGTCATCAACGTCGAGGTCCACCGTCACGGTGTAGTACATCCGTAGGATCGGCGGCGTTCCGGGCGTCGGGTAGTACCAACGCGAACCGCATCTTTCCGCCAGCCACGGCGGACAGTCCCCAAGGAACGTCAGCGTCAGCCCGCGCACCATCGGCGGAAGCGCCTCTCGAATGCCGGCCAAGCCGTCACATGGGGGCGGCACCGGACACCCACCAAGCAAGGGATACGCCAGACACGCGGTGCCCCCGTCGGGATCGCACAGATACGCTACGGCCCCCTGGAGTTCCTCGAAGGTCGCCTCGAAGAACGGCTCGCCGTCCAGCGAAACGGCCGGGGTCGTCGCCAGTGCCTGATCCAGACCGTTGGATGCGACCACATCGGTCCCCTGCAGCCAGACGCGGAAAGTGCCGCGCACCACATCGATCTCGACCCGCACGTTCTCGCGCAATGACCGGTAGAGATCGCCCACGATGTCCTCGGCTGCAACAACGAACGACCCACCGCCGGCCGGAGCGATGAAGCCGGTAGGATCCACCACGACCAGGTCAGCGGCGCGCTGCGGTGACGCCCAATCCCTCAGGAACGGCAACCCGCCGGGTAACGCCATTGTCCGGCATCCACACACACACACACACCAGCGACATCCCGAGCACCGTCGCAGCAACGCCCGACTTCATCCGGTTCATGTGCACCTCCCCAGCCGGAATGCACGACCCTCAGCAACACCAGAGTCGACTTGGCCAAGGGTACGCTCGAGCCGATGATCGTGCAACACGATCGACACGCAACACCGGCGGGGTGGCCCGCGAGAACCGTGCGCAGCCCCGCAACCGTACCCACTCGGCTGCCGGCCTTCTCGAGCGGCGATGCAACGAACGCACAAGCCCTTGTTCCGGCGCCCGTCGCGCGACGCCCCCCCAGCAGCTCCGCCGTCGCGTCCGTCCGCCCGGCGACAAGCCCAAGCGCGATCTGCGTGGAGTCCTTGGTCCGTCGCGAAGCCCGTCGATGTCCCCCGCATCGGCCACCACCCCGCCAACGTCAGGTAGCACGTTCTGCGTTCTGCGACACCGCAAGACGGATGGTGCAACTCGGCGGTGGACTCGCGACTCGAACACCGCCGAGCTTGACCTCCTCACGATCTCCGTCCAAGCTGAAACCATGATCAGAACATCAGGCAGGGTCGTGCTGGCGGCACTCTGGCTGGTCTCAGGATGCTCGCTGTCCACGGCGGGCCTCGGCCCCCTCGACGGCGACGACGATACCCTGCCGCCCGACGACGGCTCCGGCGACTTCCTCGTCGATGCCGAACCCGACGCCGACGCCGATGCCGATGCCGATGCCGAACCCGACGCCGACGCCGATGCCGACGCCGACGCCGACGCCGATGCCGTGCCGTGCGACCCGACCGACTGCTCCGCCCGGTGCGTCGCCGTCGGCTTCTCCGGCGGCTACTGCGAAGGAACCAACTGCTACTGCACCGGCGGCGCCGACGCCGACGCCGACGCCGACGTCCTCGACGGCACCGACCTCCCCGACACCCTCGACGTCCTCGACGTCCCGGACGTCCCCGACGTCATCGATACCGCCATCTGCACCACGGGCGAACGTCGCTGCACCGCGGGGACCGTCGAAGAGTGCACCGGGACCGCCTGGCTGCGCGTCGAGGACTGCCTCCTGGGCTGCAGCGCCACCGGCCCGTCCTGTCGCACGGTCGACCCCAGCAACGCCACCCCCGCCATGCTGGACCTCGGAACCACGGACGTCCTGCTCGCCGGCCCCCTGTCGTTCGACGCCGGGGCCTGCAACGCCGCCGTGTTCCCCGGCACACGGCCCGTCGCCGCGCCCACCGCCGATACCCCCGGCCTCTGCGTCCTGTCCGCACGCTCCTGGACCTTCTCCAGCGGCGCCGCCCTCACCGTCTTCGGCACCCGCGCCCTCGTGCTCCTGTCCCGCGGACCCATCGTGATCGAAGGCACCATCGACGCCGCCGCGCTCGGAACCACCCGACCCGGCCCGGGCGGCGGCCTCGGCGGCATCGCCGGCACCGCCGCCGCAGGAGCCTGCGGCGGACAGGTCGGTGCCAACAGCAGCGGCAGCGACTCGG
>CAZMRP010000340.1:0-6091 GCA_964568275.1 uncultured Myxococcales bacterium | reverse complement strand
GCTCGGTGCGCGACCTGGGCGCCGCGCCGCCGCCCTGCGAACGGCTGCTGGCGGTCCAGCACCACGACGCCGCCGACGCGCTCGTCGCTCCGCCGCGCGGGCCGTTCACCGGCAGCGCCGTCAGCCGCCTGGCGGTCCGCTTCTCCGACGGGCGCCTGGCCGACGTGGTGCGCACCGACTGCGCCGACGGCCCGTGCAACCAGCGCGACGTGCTCGACGAGACCTGGAGCTGCAACGCCAAGGGCTGCGTGCTGTCCAACGTGCCGCTCGACTGCCGCCCGCCGGGGGCCGCCGGCCCCTGACGCGGTCGACCGCGAGCCGTTCCGTCACTCCTTCGACGGGACGAGGCCTCCGCGGCCGTCGTCGACCAGCCGCAACGGTCGGGCCAGCGGTCCGCGCAGCTCGGGGTCCCCGTCGCGCAGCGCGCGGAAGTCGGCCGTGGCGAGGAACCGCCCGAGCCGCTCGACGGCGCGCTCGACGGCATCGCCCGCCAGCGAGCCGTCGAGCAGGCCGTCGACGAGCCGGCCGTGCACCCGGCGGGCGACGTTCTCGACGCAGAAGTCGTCCTCCGGCTCCAGCACCAGCTCCCCGTCGCCGTCGATCCGTCCGGCTCGCACCCGCTGCCCGGTCATGCGCTGCTCCGCTCGCCCCGGGGCCGCGAGCCGCAGAACGGCGAGCCCCTAGTCCTTCTTCCCTTCCAGCAGCTGCGTCTGGTGCTGGAGGCGGAGGGCCTGGAGGAGGTCGTCGATGTTGCCGTCCATGAACACGGGCAGGTTGTGGAAGTTCCGCTCGAGGCGGTGGTCGGTGATGCGGTCCTGGGGGAAGTTGTAGGTGCGGATCTTCTCCGAGCGGTCGCCGGAGCCGACCATCGCCCGGCGCTCGGCGGTGCGTTCGGCCTGCTGCTTCGAGAGCTCCAGCTCCATCAGCCGGGAGCGGAGGATCTTCATCGCCTTGGCGCGGTTCTTGATCTGGGACCGTTCGTCCATGCAGTGGACCATGAGGCCGGAGGGCTTGTGCAGCAGGCGGACGGCGGAGTTGGTGGTGTTGACGCCCTGGCCGCCGGGGCCGCCGGCGGCGGCCACGTGGACCTCGAGGTCCTTGTCCTCGATCCGGACGTCGACCTCGTCGGCCTCGGGGAGCACGGCGACGGTGGCGGCGGAGGTGTGGATCCGGCCCTGGGCCTCGGTCACCGGCACGCGCTGCACGCGGTGGACGCCGCTTTCGAAGCGGAGGTGCGAGTAGACCTCGCGCCCGGAGATCGAGACGACCGCCTCCTTGATCCCGCCGCCGGAGGACGAGGAGAGGCTCATCGGCTCGATCTTCCAGCCCTTGCCCTCGGCGTAGCGGGAGTACATGCGGAGCAGCTCGGCGGCGAACAGCGCGGCCTCCTCGCCGCCGGTGCCGGAGCGGATCTCGAGCAGGATGTTCTTGCCCGCCAGCGGGTCCTTGGGGGTCAGCAGCAGGCGCAAGCGGTCCCGCAGCGCGGTGAGCTCGGCTTCCAGCCGCCCGAGCTCGTCCTTGGCCAGCTTGCGCATCTCGGGGTCGGAGTCGTCGAGCAGCGCGCGGTTGTCGGCGAGGTCCGACTCGCCCTTGCGATAGCGGCGGTACGCCTCGACCACCTCGCCCAGCTCGGTGCGCTCCTTGTTCAGCTCCTGCACGCGCTTCGGGTCGGACAGCACGCGCTCGTCGAGGAACGACTGTTCGATCTCGTCGAACCGGCGCTCCAGGACCTCGAGGCGTGCGCGAACCTTGCCGTCCATCGGGCCGGGCCCCGTTCCTTCCCTACGCGGGGTCCCGCGCGGCTTCGGGGTACCAGGTGGCGAGGCCGTCGCGGAAGGCGGCGTAGTCGGCGAAAGTCTGTTCGCGCTCGGGCGGCACGGCGACGTCCTCGCCGTCCCGGGCCCGCTTCGTCGCCTGCTCGCGGGCCAGCGCCGTGGCGATCGAGGTCAGGGCGACCTCGAGCTGGTCGTCGGTGGGCTCGCGGGTCACCAGCCGCTGCATCGCCAGCCCGGGGGCGATCATCATCCGCACCAGCGGGTTGCGGCCGAACTTCCCCGCCAGCCGGATCGTCTCGTAGGACAGCCCGGCGATCGGGAACAGCAGCACGATCTTGAGCAGCACCAGCAGCGCCTGGTTCAGCCACCCGGTCGCCACCAGCGGCGGGAGCACCGGCAGCACCGCCATGTAGAGCAGCACGCCGATCACGATCACGTACAGCAGGAAGGCGGTGCCGCAGCGGGGGTGGAAGCGCGAGTACTTCCTCGCGTTGGCCACGGTCAGCTCCTCGCCCGCCTCGTGCGCGGCGATCGATTTGTGCTCCGCGCCGTGGTACGCGAACACGCGCCGGACGTCCTTCATCTGCGAGATCAGCAGGATGTAGCCGACGAACAGCGCCAGCTTGATCACGCCGTCGATGGCGTGGAACAGGTAGCCGGAGGTGCCGTGGCCGTCGCCGACCCAGGCGTCGAGCCCCAGGGCGACGAAGTGCGGGACCCCCTTGAAGATCAGCAGGGCGAACACCAGCGTCGGGACCAGCACCCACCACATCGAGGGTCCGGAGTTCTGGCCCTGCGCCGGCGCCGGCTTGCCGTCCTCGGCCGGCAGGCCCTGGGCCGCGATGTCGGCCGAGTAGGCCAGGGCGTTCATCCCGTTGGCCATCGACTCGAACAGGATCACCGCCCCGCGCAGGAACGGCCAGCGCAGGAAGCGCACGCGCTCCCAGACCGAGCGCCAGGGCTGGTCGCGGACGACGAGCTCGCCCTTGGGGTTGCGCACGGCGACCGCCAGGCACGACGGCCCGCGCATCATCACCCCTTCGATGACCGCCTGGCCGCCGACCGCGAGACACTTCAGCTCGGGGTTGTCCATCACCGGAACGCGGGGGAGGGGGTGCGGCGAGGCCTACTCCTTGACGGCCGGCTTGGCGGCCTTCGAACCCTTGTCGGCGTACTTGCGGCGGAACCGCTCGATGCGGCCGGCGGCGTCCAGCATCTTCTGCTTGCCCGTGTAGAACGGGTGGCAGCCGGAGCAGATGTCCACCGTCAGCGTCTCGCCGCCCTTGGTCGAGCGGGTCTCGAACACGTTGCCGCACGCGCAGGTGACCTTGATGATCTCGTACTTGGGATGAATGCCGGGTTTCATGTTCCCTCTCCTGGCCGACGACTACGTAGGCCGTGGCGGGCCCGCCGTCAAGTCAGTGTTCGACCCCCATCGACTCGAGGAACTCCTTGTTGCTCTTGGTGCGGGAGATCTTGTCGAGCAGGAACTCCATGGAATCAATGACGTTCAGCGGATGCAGGAGCTGGCGAAGCAGCCAGACGCGCTGCAGGACGTAGTCGTCGAGCAGCAGCTCCTCCTTGCGGGTGGAGGAGCGGTTGATGTCGAGGCACGGGAAGACGCGCTTCTCCATCAGCTTGCGGTCGAGGTGGATCTCGCTGTTGCCGGTGCCCTTGAACTCCTCGAAGATCACCTCGTCCATGCGGCTGCCGGTGTCGACGAGCGCGGTGGCGACGATGGTCAGCGAGCCGCCGCCCTCGATGTTGCGCGCGGCGCCGAAGAAGCGCTTCGGCTTGTGCAGGGCGTTGGAATCGACGCCGCCCGAGAGGATCTTGCCCGAGGGCGGGACGACGGTGTTGTAGGCACGGGCCAAGCGGGTGATCGAGTCGAGCAGGATCACCACGTTGCGGCGGTGCTCGACCAGCCGTTTGGCCTTCTCGATCACCATCTCGGCGACCTGGACGTGGCGCTGGGCCGGCTCGTCGAAGGTCGAGCTGATCACCTCGCCGCGCACCGAGCGCTGCATGTCGGTGACTTCCTCGGGCCGCTCGTCGATCAGCAGCACGTGCAGGTCGACGTCCGGGTGGTTGGCGGTGATCGCGTTGGCCAGCACCTGCAGCAGGACCGTCTTGCCCGCGCGGGGCGGGGACACGATCAGGCAGCGCTGGCCGAAGCCGATCGGCACCAGCAGGTCGATGATCCGCGTCGAGAAGTTCTTCGTCTCGTGCTCGAGGTTGAACTTCTCGTCGGGGTACAGCGGCACGAGGTTGTCGAACAGGATCTTGTCCTTCGCCACCTCGGGCGGCTCGTGGTTGATCGTCTCGACCTTCAAGAGCGCGAAGTAGCGCTCGCCGTCCTTCGGCGGCCGGATCTGGCCGGTCACCGTGTCGCCGGTGCGCAGGCTGAAGCGCCGGATCTGCGACGGCGAGACGTAGATGTCGTCGGGGCCCGGCAGGTAGTTGTAGTCCGGGGCGCGCAGGAAGCCGAAGCCGTCGGGCAGGATCTCCAGGACCCCCTCGCCGAACACCGCCCCGTTCTGGGACGCCTGGGCCTGCAGGAGCGCGAAGATCAGCTCCTGCCGCCGCATCCCCGCGGCGTTCTCGACCTTGAACTCCTTGGCCATCGCCGTGAGCTCTTCGATGGGCTTCGCCTTCAGTTCCTTCAGGTGCATCCAACTCTCCTTGACGTGTGGTCCGTGTCCTTGGCCTGTGAGGCGTGGTGGGGCCGAAGTCGGCTGGCCCCGCGGGTCCGCGGGGAAGATTGAGTCTCTGTTCCCTGTCCTCGCCAGGGACCCCCGAATCGGCTTTCGGCGAGGGGCTACGGGCGCCCGCCTTGCTTCCTTCTCTCCCATCCGAACGGCGGGCGAACTCGGCCGGGCGGGGTTCTGTGTAGCGCCCGGGCACGGGCTTGTCAAGCGGAAAGGCCGGAACGCCCTGGACGTGCGGCCGGACCGGTCACCCCTGCCGCTCGTCGCGCCGCAGGCTCTTGCTCCGACGGCCGAACGACGGTTAGATCGCCCCACCGCCGGCCGAGGCGCCGGGGGCAAGGGAGGCGAGATGGCAGAGCGGGACAATCACGACCAGGACCCGACGCGAGGCGATCGAAGGCAGTTCCTCAAGACCGCGGTCGTCGCCGCCGGCGCGGCGCTCTGCCCGTGGGCCGCGGCGGGCTGCACGGCCAAGATTCCCCCGGGGCTGTTCGCCGCCGGGACGCCGGGCCAGTTCCCGATCCACACCATGCCCCGGCAGGTCCAGAACACCCACATCTACGTGGTCCATTGGGAGCAGGGCTACGCCGCGATCAGCGGCGAGTGCCCCCACAACAGCTGTCCGGTGGAGCCGGTCGAGGGCGGCGGGTTCGCCTGCGGCTGCCACGGCAGCGCCTTCGCCGCCGACGGCACCGTCACCGAAGGCCCGGCGGACCGCGACCTGACCTGGTTCGAGGTGCTGATCGCGGACGGCGAGCTGCTGATCGACCCGAGCGTCCCCGTGCCCAAGGGCACGTTCTACACGGGCTGAAAGCGCGGCCTCACGGCAGGAGGGCGGGGCACTCCCCCTCGCGCAGGACGTTGTTCTCGACGCACAGCACGCCGAGCGGGTCGCGGGGCGGCTCCTCGTCGAACACCGCGCGCGCGCGGTCGGCGAACTCGAAGCGGCAGGCCGTCGGTCGCGCCGGCAGCGGGTCCAGCGTGAACAGGTTGAACATGATCCCACGGGGCGGCGCGAGGTGGTCCCACAGCTCGGCCTCGTCCGTGCGGCGCACGTCGCCCGCGACGCAGGTGACCCGCATCACCACTTCCCGCGGCCGCTGCGGGTCGACCGCCGTCGGTCGATACACGGCGCGCACGTAGAGACAGGTCGCGACCGGCGACCTGGGGATGTCGTAGGAGTAGGCCTCGACCTCCACCACCGCGACGGTGCGGGCGGCGTTCTCCAGCCGGCCGGTCCAGGTCCACTTCGGGCCGAGCTTGTCGCGGTCCGGGCGACCGCAGCTCGCGGCCGCCAGTCCGGCGAGCACCACGAGCAGTGCGCGGAGTCCTCGAACGTGCATCCGTGCTCCCATCCAGCGCCGCCCGCGATTCCGGCGACCGCGACGCCGAGCAGGCCGCCCTGGGCGAGATCGAACGGCTCGCGCGTGGCAGCGAAGCGCCCCTCGATCGCCTCGAGCGCGCGCTCCACCCGTGGGTGAGCTACCTGGTCGTGCCCCTGTTCGCGCTCGCGAACGCGGGCATCGCGATCGATGGCGCGGCCCTCCGCGACGCCGCATCGAGCAGCGCGTCGGCCGGCGTCGCGCTCGGGCTGGTGGTGGGCAAGCC
>CAZMRP010000339.1:0-6115 GCA_964568275.1 uncultured Myxococcales bacterium | reverse complement strand
ACTCGGCGCTGCTCGGGCTGTACGCCGCGCTGGCGCTCCTGCGGCGCGGACTGGCGCGCGGCACCGTCGCCGCGTCGCTTGTCGTCGGGGCCGTGCTGCTGCTGTGGGTGCTGCCGGCCTTCGCCGCGACCCAGGACCCGGGGTGGTTCTTCCGCACGACGTGGAACACGGGCGCGGGCGGCGCGTACAAGTTCCTCGAGCGTTACGCGCACCTGGGGAAGTCGATCGAGGCCGTCGTGGCGAACACGCTGACCAATCCGTTCTACGTGCTGGGGCACGTGCTGAGCGAGGACCGGCTGGCCAGCCTGCTGACGCTGACGGTGCCGCTGGGGTTCGCGGCGTTCCTGGGCGGGCTGTCCGCGCTGCTGCTGCTGTCGGCCTGCCTGGTGATGCTGCTCGCCTCGCACTACTACATGAACTCCCTGTCGTTCTACTACGGGGTGATTCCGCTGAGCTTCGCCTACGCCGCCGGGGTGGCGGGCCTGGCGCGGGTCCGCGCGCGGCTCGCGGAGCGCGACGCGTCCCGCGGGTCGGGCGACGGGGCGCTCCGCTTCGACCGGGCGGCCCCGGCCTGGATCGTCGCGGCGACGCTGGCGCTGCTGTGGATCCACCCGGAGTCGGCGGTCTCGCCGGTCCACGAACGGCCCGCGTACCTGCGCACCCCCCGCACCGAGGTCCTCGACCGGGGCGTGGCGTCGATCCCTCCGGACGCGCCCCTTTCCGCCTCGGGCCACGTCGGCGTGACCCTGCTGAACCGCCCTCGGCCGCGGATGCTGCCCTACGGGATGGACCGCGCCGAGTGGCTGGTGCTCGACCTGTACCGTCCGCCGTGGCCGCTGGAGGGGGCGGAGTTGTGGCGCCTGGCCGAGCGGCTGGCGCGGGACCCGCAGTGGCGCGTGGTGCGGGCCGAGCAGGGAGTGCTCGTGCTGCGGCGGGCCCCCCCGGACGCGGCGGCCACCGCACGGGCGCTGGAGCTGCTCGGCAACCCGGTGCTGGAGCCGGAGGAGTGGGAGTCGTCGCTGTACGCCAACCTGGCGGTGCGCCGCGCCGACGCCTCGGGCGGCTGGGCGCTCGAGGTGACGCCGGACGACAAGCGCGGGGCGGGCTGGCTGTTCAACGGGCCGTTCGCGGCGCTGCCGCCCGGGGAGTACGAGGTCGAGTACCGGCTGGCGGCGCGGGGCGAGGCCGGCCGCGCGCCGACGGACCTGATCGGGACGCTCGACGTGTTCCGCGGGGGCGAGGTGCTGGCGGGGCGCGACCTGGCGCTGCGCGACTTCGACCGGCCCGGCGCGTGGCAGAGCTTCACGCTGCGGTTCCGGCGGACGGCGCCCGACCCGTACGAGTTCCGGGTGTTCTACCACGACGTGGGAACGCTGGCGGTGGACGTGATCCGGGTCCGCCGCGTGGCCGACGGGCGGGTCGCGGGTCCCTAGAACCGGGCCTGGGTGATGATCGCCAGGCCGAGCTGGTCGGCGCGGCGGTAGATGCGGAAGGTGCCGAAGTCGTCGCGCGACAGGCGGGTGGCGTTCTCGTCGCGGACGTACTGGACCATCGCGTACAGCGAGAGGATCTCCGACAGGTCCCAGCGCAGCGAGACGCGGGTGGAGAAGATCGGCACGGAATCGTCGCCCGAGGGGAGGATGTCGCGGGTCTCCTCGTCACGGACGACGACGGTGGTGCCGCCGGACTGCAGGGTGGCGGGAATCTGCACGCCGGCGATCAGGGAGGGGGTCAGCCGCGGGCCCTCGAAGAAGTAGGAGACGGCCGCCGCGGCGAAGAACTCGGGCTGGGTCTCCGCCGTGCCCGGGAGGGCGACGAACGGCGAGAAGCTCGGCACGTTGTGCAGGATGAACTCGAGGTTGCGGAAGAAGGCGGTGACGTTGGCGGAGAAGCCGTCGTACTTGAGCTTGCCCTGGAGCGCGGCGGCGTAGGCCGGCTGGATCACGGAGCCGCCGAAGCTGTCGAGGTCGGCCACGTGCTGGCCCAGGATCGTGCCCTCGAGCACCACGGCCCAGGCCAGGTCGGGCGGCGAGACGGTGCCGGCGGCGGCGGCGGTGGAGGCGGCGGCGGCGGCCAGTGACTCCTCGGCCAGCGCCTCCATCGCGTAGGGCTCGTTGCGGTACAGCCGGAAGTCGGCGCCGGGGCCGACGTCCATCCCGTCGTGCAGGGCCAGGCGCAGCGAGCCGCCGCCGGTGTAGACCGGCTCGCCGACCAGCCCGGGCTGGTCGAAGGTGCCCTGCTGGAAGTAGCCGCCGGACGCGTCGATGCGGAACATCTCGCCGATGTCGAAGCCGACGCCGGCGAGGAAGCCGTAGTTGGTCTCCTGCACGTTCAGCGGCTCGCCCTCGATGTCGGTCTCGCGCTGCTCGGAGACGCGCGCGGTCTTGAAGCCGACGAACCAGTCGGCCGGCCCCACGTCGAACTGCAGCTTGAGGCCCGGGGCGAAGCCGTTGCGCTTGTTGGTGAACAGCCCGCCGCCGCCCCACGAGATGTCCCACACGTAGCCCAGGCGGAACCGCTCCGTGTCGAACGGGAAGAACACCACCGCCATGCCGTCGCCCTGGTCCTCGGGCAGGTCGTCGAAGCCGTAGCGGATGCGGAGGTAGGTCCCGTCGTCGCGGATGTCGAGGCCGTCGTCGGAAATGTCGAACTGCAACACGACGCCGGCATCGGTGGACAGGCGGGGGAAGAACCCGTCCAGCCGCTTGTACATCACCAGGTGCGTCTGGTTCTCGCGCCCGGTGTAGCGGCTGTCGATGTTGTCCATGAACAGCTCGTAGCCCTGCCGGTCGCCGATCGAGGCGTAGGGCGAGTCGGGGAGCTGTTCGCCGGCGTCGGCGAGCAGGTTGTCGTCGCCGAACGTCCAGGTCACGCGCGTGTCCATGAAATCGCCGGCCCGGGCCGGCAACGCGCCGCTCAGGAGGAGCCCGCACCATCCCAGTTGCATCCACGTCAACCGCATGCTCATCATCCTCTCGCTTCCCGTCCGCGCGGCACCACGTCCCGCCGGGCGGCGTGTCCCGTTGCGCCCGTTCCTAGCGCGTGTAGTCCTCGTCCTCGGGTACCGGTCCGACGCACGCCTCGTGCATCGGCTTCACGGCGCCGGACAGCACCAGGTCGTCCCGGCACCGCACCTCGAGGATCCACGGCACGTCGAGGAACTCGACCTGCGACAACGTGCCGCGGATCAACGCCACCGTCTCTCCGGCGTGCGCCAGCGCGTCGAAGTCCGGCACCGCCTCGCGCGTCAGCACCTGGATCTTCCCCCGCTCTGCCGCGGTGGCCCCGGGGGTACTGAGGGAGAACTGGCCGTAGGTGCGGTACTGGGTCAACTCGGAACAGTCGAGCGCCTCGTCGCAGTCCGCGGCGCAGTCCTCCTCCGGCGTGTCCCAGTCGATGTCGTCGTTGTCGTTGAAGTCGCAGTCCTCGAAGCGCGGGGTGATCCGGCCGCCGGAGACCTGGATCAGCCCGGCCTCGAGCGACTCCATCGCCGCGCCGTCGTCGAGCATCCGGCCGGTGATCTCGACCGGCTCCGGCACCAGGCACTCGGCCGGCGACGGGTGTTCGGGACGCGGCCAGTCCCGGTCGCGGGTCCAGGACGGGAAGGTCAGCTCGGTGTAGCCGTAGAACTCGCCGACGATGCCGGAGAGCGTCGTCAGCTTGTCGCAGACGCGCACGCCGGCGGGCGTGTTGAAGTTGAAGGCGAACATGTGGTTGTAGCCGCGGGTCTCGCTGATGTCGGTGACGTACAGGCCATCGACGGAGACGCGGGTGACGACCATGTCGCCGGCGTCAATGGTGACCGAGCGGCCGTCCAGCGGCGGGACGGAGGTCATCCCCTGGACGTCGGCGATGCGCGGGCTGGCGAAGTGGAGCAGCGGGCTGAGGCCGACGGCGTGGCTGCCCTCCGACTCGGTGTCGTCGTTGGAGTAGGCGCAGCCGGGGTCCGAGCCGTAGTCGGTGAGACCGTCGCCGTCGTCGTCGATGCCGTTGCCGCAGGCCGAGCCGACCGCCGGCCCGGGGACGAAGCCGAGGTCCTCGACCCAGATCCGGGTGTCGCCGTAGGCCTTGGCGATCGTCACGGTGACTCCGGTGGCGCGCCCGCCGTGAAGCTGGACGTTGCTGCGGATCGCCCCCGGCGAGTCCACCGCGAGGATGTCGCCGGGCTGGACGCGGATCGCGACCCAGCCCTCGCGGAACGCCGCCGCCGGCAGCGCCTCGATGTCCAGCGTGTAGCTGATGCCGGCGAGCGTGAACGGCAGCCGGGCCTCGGGGCCGCCGGGGTCGCCTGCCGTCAGGGCGACGCGGAACCCGAGCGGACCCGGCGGCAGGTTGCCGGTGTCGCCCGCGCAGGACGTCAGCAGCGCCGCGACCAGCGCGATCCAGACCCGATTGAAGCGCCTCACCGTCTCCTCCTCGCGCCGGCGCGGCTCACGGCAGGTACGCGCGGATCCGCGCGTCCTCGGCCGCCCCGACCCGCCCGTCCACGCACGCCACCTCGCCGCACTCGAGCCCCGCGTGGTTGCGGATGTCGCAGGCGACCTGCTCCGGGTCGTCGCCCGGCTCGAGCACGCGCTCCATGTACATGTCCGCGACATCCTCGACGCACGTCTCGAGCACGCAGCGGCTGGGTCCGGCGCAGGCCCCGTCGTCCTGGCAGGTCCCGGTGGTGTCGTTCCAGCGCCAGCGGCCGGAGCAGGCGCAGACCTCGTTCCTGCCGCAGGCGGCGTCGTTCAGGCATTCCCGGGGCTCGACGCACGGGACGCCGCCGCGGATGCGGTCGATCACGGCGTCGCGTTGCGGGATGCCGGAGTCCTGCTGCGTGGTGTTGCGGCGCAGCATCACGTAGCCCGAGCCGCCCTGCGCCAGGTAGTTGTTCGTCGCCATCTCGTAGGAGCCGTCGTCCACCACGTCGATCAGGTTGGTGCCGCTGCCGATCCGGATCGACTCCGCGCACGGCAGGCCGCCGGTCCGTTCGCAGCCGCGGCAGTTGAGCACCACCTGCGCGCCGGCGATCTGGGCCTGCGAGGAGCAGCCGCGGCTGGCCGTCCGGCGCGCCACGTAGTCGAACAGCTCCCGCACCTCGAGCCCCGACAAGAACATCGTGGTGATCGTGTTGTCGAACGGGAAGACGTTGAACAGCTCCTCGACGGTGACCGGCCCCGGGTTGAGGTCGGAGCGGATGCCGGTGGTGTTGGTCAGCGTGAAGTCGGTCTCGATGCCGGCGCGCAGCCACATCGAGTCGGCGACGAGGTTGCCGAGGGCCGAGTCGCCGCCGGTGGAGCCGAAGCGGCGCACGGTGTTCGGCGCGTAGCCGATCAGCCGGTCCAGGTCGATCACCTGCTCCATCTTGATCTCGTACGGTTCCAGCAGGTACTTCATCGCCGGATCCTCGGGGACGTTGGCGTCCACCGGGAACAGCGTGTACTCGTGGCTCGCCACCTCGAAGCCGTTGCGCGGGTCGGCCGGGTTCTCGCGCAGCACGAGGTCGAGCCGTCCGAGGTACTTCAGGAACGCGCCGGAGTGCGACAGGATCACCGGCCGCGGCGTGCAGTGCCGCTCGGCCCGCAGCGTCGCGTTCTGGCAGTCGTAGAGCACCTTGGGCGGGTCGAGCACGATGTGCAGATGGCCGCCCAGCACGACGTCGATCCCCTCCGTGTTGCGGATCACCCGCTCGTCGCCGCTCAACCCCTGGTGCGTGGCGACGATGATCACGTCGACCTGCGGTCGCAGGAAGTCGATCCACTGCTGCGCGACGTCCTCGGCGGTGACCGGCGTGATGCCCAACCGGTTGCCCGTCTCGAAGATCGAGAACATCGACGAGGTGTCCCCGAGGCCGATCACGCCGACGCGCAGCCCCTGCACGTTGAGCACCGTGTACGGCCGCACCAGCCGCGCCAGGTCGTTCTGCGAGTAGTCCGACGACTCGAAGATGTAGTTCGCCGCCAGCGCCGGAAATCGCGCCCACGCGTCGAGCTGCTTCGACAGGTTCGGCCCGCCGCGGTCGAACTCGTGGTTCCCGACCACCATCGCGTCCAACCCGAGCTCCGACAGCATCCGGAACTCGACCTGGCCCTCGAAGAAGTTGAAGATCGGCGCGCCCTGGAACGGGTCG
>CAZMRP010000338.1:0-6117 GCA_964568275.1 uncultured Myxococcales bacterium | reverse complement strand
CGGCGGGGTCGCGCCCCGCCATCCCCGGCCGCCGGCCTCGCGACCGGCGGCGGCGTCACAGGTTCTCGATGTCGTCTCCCGTGCCCGGCTTGCCGTCCGGGCCGTCCGACACGATGTGGAATTCCCCGGGCGTCCCCGGCTCGAGGACCCGCAGGTAGCGGAAGCTGTTGCCCCAGGCATCGCGGGGCAGCGACTCGAGGTACGGCGGCTGATCGGCCGGCGGCCGGAGCAGCTGGTCGAAGGAGTCCGGCCAGCGCTGGAAGTCGTGCTGGAACCGCAGCACGGCGTCGGTCAGCTCGGCAATCGTCATCCAGGTCTTGCGGCGCCGGAGCTTGTTGTTCGAGTAGCCGATCGACGCGGTGACGAACATCAGCAGGGCGGCGGCGAGCAGCACGAGGCGCAGGACGCGCCAGAGCGGGCGACGGCGCGCGGGTCGGCGGGCGCCGCCGAGCAGCGGCTGCGGGCTGCGGGACGGTCCGAGCAGCGGTTGTGCGCCGCGGCGGGCGCGCCAGCGTTCGAGCAGGCTCATGCCGGCGCCTCCCCGCTCATCCCATGAAGTCCGAGAGCTGCAACAGCGGCAGCATGATCGAGGCGGCGATGCCGGCCGCGGCGCCGCCCATCACGACGATCATGATCGGCTCGAGCAGCGAGGTCAGGGCGGAGAGCCGGGTCTCGACCTGCATCTCGTAGCTCCCCGCCACCGACAGCAGCATCTGCTCGAGCTGGCCGGAACGCTCGCCGACGGCGATCATGTGGGTGACGATCGGATCGAAGCGGCCGCTGCGCTTGAGCGGCACGGCAATCGACTCGCCCTCCTGCACCGACAGCCGCGCGCTCTCGACGATCCCCTCCAGCTCGGCGTTGCCCATCACGTTGCGCGTGATCTCCATCGCGCGCAGGATCGGGACGCCGCTGTGCAGCAGGGTCGACAACGTGCGGGCGAAGCGGGCGATCGCCACCTTCATCGCGATGTCGCCGGCGATCGGGAGCCGGAGCACGAAGCGATCCCAGACCTTGCGCCCGCTCGCGCTGCGCTTCCACCGGCGAAACAGCAGCACCAGGCCGACCAGGACGGCACCGGCCGCCCACCACCAGTTGCCGACGAAATGCGAGACCGAGACCAGCAGCTCGGTGTACCAGGGGAGGTCCTTGCCGAAGTCGCGGAAGATCGTCGTGACCTGGGGGACCACGACGACCATCAGGATGCCGACGATGATCGTGCCGAGCAGCGCCATGATCATCGGGTAGGCCAGGGCGGCCGTGACCTTGGAGCGCATCCGGCCCTGGGCCTCGGTGAAGTCGGCGAGCCGGTCCAGCACCGACTCCAGCGTGCCGGACTGTTCGCCGGCGTGGACCATGTTCACGTAGTAGTCGGCGAACAGCTTGGGGTGGGCGCGCAGGCCGTCCGCCAGCGCCGTGCCCTCGTTGACCTGATCGCGCACCGTGGCCAGGGCGCGCTTGAGCTGCTCCTTCTGCGTCTGCTCGACGATCGCCGTCAGCGACTCGACGAGCGGGATGCCGGCGCGGATCAGGGTGGCGAGCTGGCGGGTGGCGAGGGAGACGTCGGCGGGCTTGGCGCGGTCCCGGAAGGCGGTGAAGCGGATCTCGCGGCCGGCCATCCCGCCCTTGGGCGCGGCGCCCCCGGCCCCGGACCGCGTCTCCTTCAGCTCGACGGGCGTGATCCCCTCGCGGCGCAGCGCGGCCCGCAGCCCCTCGAGGCCGTCGGCGTCCCGGACGCCGCGCACGCTGCGGCCGGAGGAGGTCAGTCCGCGGTACTCGTAGGTCGGCATCTCGGCTCCGCCCGCCCGCGCCCGGGGCTAGCTTCCCTCCACCTCGATGTCCTGCTCGGTCGCCCGCAGGACCTCTTCCGGGGTGGTGACCCCCTCGAGGACCTTGCGGGCGCCGTCGTCGCGCAGCGTGTCCATCCCTTCGTCGATCGCCGCGCGTCGGATCGCCGTGGAATCGGCCCGCTGCAGCACCAGCGACCGGACGCGGTCGGTGATCAGCAGCAGCTCGTAGATGCCCGTCCGGCCGAGGAAGCCGGTCTGCAGGCAGTTCGCGCAGCCGACCTTGCGCCGGACCATCGGCCGCTCCCCGCGCTGCATCGGCAGGAGGTGCGTGTCGTCGACGTGGTAGGCGGGGAGCACCTGGCGCGCCACGCGCGCCTGCATCCGCCCGGCGTCCAGGCCGAGCTCGTGCAGGTCGTCGTCGTTCATCGGCACCGGCTGCGCGCAGTTCGGGCACAGCACGCGGACCAGCCGCTGGGCCAGGATGCCGATCATCGACGAGGCGACGAGGAACGGCTCGGTGCCCATCTCGACCAGGCGGGTGATGGCGCCCGCGGCGTCGTTGGTGTGGATCGTCGACAGCACCAGGTGGCCGGTCAGCGAGGCGTGGACGGCGATCTCGGCGGTCTCGCGGTCGCGGATCTCGCCGACCATGATCACGTCCGGGTCCTGGCGCAGGAAGGCGCGCAGCCCGGAGGCGAAGGTCAGGTCGATCTTGGGGTTGACGTGCATTTGCGAGATGCCGGGCAGGTCGTACTCCACCGGGTCCTCGACGGTCATGATGTTGAGGTCCGGGGTGTTGATCTTCTGCAGGCAGCCGTAGAGCGTGGTGGTCTTGCCGCAGCCGGTGGGGCCGGTGACGAGCAGGATGCCGTGGGGCCGGTGGATCAGGCCGTCGAGGGCGGCCAGCATGCCGGGCGCCAGGCCGAGGGTCGAGACGTCGCGCAGGACGTTGGTCTTGTCGAGCAGCCGCATCACCACCCGCTCGCCCTGGCTGGTGGGGATGGTCGACACGCGGATGTCGATCTGCTTGCCGGCGATGCGCAGGCCGATGCGGCCGTCCTGGGGCAGTCGCTTCTCGGCGATGTTCAGGCCGGACATGACCTTGACGCGGGAGACGATGCCGGGCAGGAACCCCTTGTTCGCACGCTTGCGCTCGTAGAGGTCGCCGTCGATGCGGTAGCGGACGATGACGTCGCGCTCCCCGGCCTCGATGTGGATGTCGCTCGCCCGCTCGCGGACCGCCGAGAAGAACAGCGAGTTGACCCAGCGGATGATCGGCGCCTCGTCGGAGACGTCGAGGATGTCCGGCAGCTCGTCGGCCTGGTCCTCGTCGTGCTTGTTGCCCAGCTCCGAGGCCTCGCGGTCGTAGACCTGGTTGATCACCTCGAGGATCCGCTCGGGGTCCGCCAGCGCGGGCAGCGGCTCGACGCCGAGCACGGTGCGCAGGTCGTCGAGGGCGGTGGAGTCGAGGGGGTCGGCGAGGGCGACGAGCACGCCGCCGTCGACCCGGGCGACGGGCAGCACGCGGTGCTGCTTGGCGAAGCGGATCGGGACCAGCCGCACCAGCTCCGGCGGGATCTTCTCGGGCTCGATGCGCGGCAGCACCGGCATCGAGAACTCGTCGGCGATCAAGCGGACGATCGCGTCCTCGTCCAGCACCCGCTGCTCGACCAGCGCCTCGCGCAGCGGGCGTCCCGACGCCTGGGTCGACAGCAGCGCCAGCTGCTCGGCGCTGAGGATGCCGCGCGAGGTCAGGATCTCGGCCAGCAGTTGGTCGTCCATCGCGCTCAGTACACGACCGTCGGCGGCGGCTGCATGGCGGGCGAGACCGCGGCCGGCACCGCATCGACGACGGGCCGCTCGCCCTGCGGCGTGATCTCCACGTAGCCCTCGGCCGCCAGCGACTCGAACGACTCGGTGGAGATCGGCTCGCTCGGCCGGTGCTCCGGCGGCGGGGTCTGCTCCATCTGGAGGCGCAGCTGCTCCTCCTCCTCCAGCTCGACCATCGTCCGGTTGATCTCCTCGAACAGCCCGTTGCTGCGCGAGTAGTCGATGTTCGGGCTCCACTCCCGCTCGCGCAACGCCGAGATCTGCTCGATGAACTCCCGTCGCTCCTCCATCTTGCGGTTGAAGATCCGCCGGAAGTCGCTCGGGTCGCGGATGATGTACGGCGTGAGGAAGATCAGCAGGTTGCGCTTGGTGATGCGGGTGCGGGTGTGGCGGAACAGGTAGCCGAGGATCGGGATGTCGCCGAGGAACGGCACCTTCTCCACCGTCTCGACCTCGGAGTCGGTCATCAGCCCGCCGATCACCACGGTCTGCTGGTCGCGGACGACGCTGGTGGTCTTGGCGGTCTTCTGGCCGATGATCGGCCCGAGCGAGCTCTCGCCGGTGACCTCGCTGACCTCCAGCTCGATCTCCAGGCGGACCTGGTCGCTCTCGTTGATCTGCGGGGTGATCTTCAGCGTGATGCCGACCTTCTGGTAGCCGACGCTGACGTAGGGGTTGAGGCCGCCGAGCATGCTGGAGAGCGCGCCGGCGTTGGCGCCGCCGGCCTGGCCGGCCAGCGAGGCCAGCGCGCCGGCGCCGCCGTAGCCGCCCTGCTGCACGGGGATGTTGCCGCCGACCATGATCTCCGCGGCGACGTTGTCGGTGGCCAGGATGTTCGGCGTCGACAGCACGTTGACGTCGTTGTCGGTCTGCAGCGCCGAGAGCAGCACGCCGAAGGCCGGGATCGAGACCCCGGGCAGCAGCGTCTGGTCCGAACCCTCGAGCTCGAAGCCGCGCATCCCCACCGCCAGCCCCTGCAGGGCGTTGGTGTCGACGGCGATGGTCGACAGCGGATAGAACCCGCCGTACACCAGCGACTGCTCGCCGCCGGTGTCGACCATGTCGCCGCCGTGGAACGAGATGCCGAGGTTGCGCAGCCGCTCCAGGCTGACCTCCATGATCACCGCCTCGACGAAGACCTGTCGGCGCGGAATGTCGAGCTGCGCGATGACCTGGCGCAGGGCCGCGTAGTCCCGGGGGCTGGAGACGATGACCAGCGAGTTGGTGGCGGTGTCGGCCTGCAGCCGGACCTGCCCCGCGAACGCCTCGCCCTGCGCCGGCTGGGCCTGGGCCGCCGCGCCGCCGGTGCGGCCGCTGCGGCGCGTGGAGCCGATGCCGGTGCCGGTGACCAGCGAGTTGAGCACGCCGGCCAGTTCCTCGGCGTCGGCGTGCTGCAGCGCGTGGACGTGGATCTCGCCCTCGCCGGAGACCGGCACGTCGAGCCGCCGCACCAGCTCCAGCACCTGCAGGTAGGCCGGCTCGGTGGCCACGATGATCAGCGCGTTCGTGCGCGGCTCGGCCAGCACCTTGGTCAGCCGAGTCACGACCGTCTCCCCGGCGGCGCCGTCGCGGCCGGGGGTCGCCGTCCCGGGCTTGACCTCCTCCTGCACCGCCCGCCGTCCGCCCTGCTGGGCGCTGGCCGCGATGCCGGTGGCCTCGAACACCTCCTGGATCTTCTGCGCCAGCTCCTCCGCGTCCGCGTAGTGCACCGGCTCGACCCAGATCCGCTCGCCGGTCCCCGCCACGTCCAGCTCCTGCAGGATCACCAGCAACCGCTGCACGTTGGTGCCGAAGTCGGTGATGATCACCGTGTTGGTGGGCGGGTAGGGCGTCACGTCGCCGTCGCGCGACTTGAAGCGGTTGAGCAGGTTCGCGATCTCCTCGGCCCCGACGTGGCGCAGCCGGTGGATGCGCGTCACCATCCGCGCGTCCGAGGGCGTCGACTCGCCGTCCCGGTAGACCGGCACCGCTTCCTGCGCGGCGCCCGCCGACTCGGTGATGACCCAGTAGCGCCCGGCCGGCACCACCGTCATCCCGTTGGACTGCAGCACCGCCAGGAACGCCCGGTAGGCCTCGCCCGCGGTGACCTCCTCGGGGCTGAACACCGTGGCCTTGATCGAGCGCGCCTTGGCGCCGAGGATGAACCGGCGGCCGGTGATGTTGGAGATGATGCGCACCAGCACCGGCAGGTCGACGTCCTGGAGGTTGAACTGGATGCGCTGCCCGGAGGGCATCGGCTCGTAGTCGATGTTCGACTGCAGCTGCGCCTCGGCCGGCACCGGGCTCTCCACCGGCGCGCGGCTCTCCTCGGCGTTGATGGTGATCTTGCCGCCGACGCGGTCGACCAGCGCCAGCGCCGCCGCCTTCATCACCGAGTCGCCGACCGCGAACACCGGGGCGCCGGCGCGATCGGCCAGCCGCGCCTGCCGCCGCGCCCTCTCCGAGCGCCGCAGTGCCGTCGCCGGGAAGTCGTGGCGGCCGGGATCTATCGCGCCCG
>CAZMRP010000337.1:0-6122 GCA_964568275.1 uncultured Myxococcales bacterium | reverse complement strand
CTTGCCGCCGACCTCGGCCCGGTAGCGCCCGGGTCCGGTCTCCGTCAGGTCGACCTCGATCGGCTTGCCATCGATCATCATCCGGTAACGGCTCATCGTTCCTGCCTCCTACGCTCGTCGCAGCAGCCCGAGCGGGCCTGCCGCGTGGTGCGCCATCGCGGCGCGTCCCCAGAAGCCGGCCTCCAACCCGACGAACGAGGACGCCGGGAGCTCGTACGACTCGGCCGCGGCCGCCGCGCCGACGGCGAGCGCCACGGCGAGCGCCCGGTCCTCGGCCACGGCCGCGGCGATCGCCGCGCCGACGGCGAGCGTCCGTTCCTCGGCCAGGGCCGCGGCAATCGCCGCGCCGACCAGCTCCTGCGTTCCCGTTTCGTCGCACCCGTGCATCGTTCGCGTCCCCTACAGCGGGATGTTGTCGTTCTTCTTGGCCGGGAGCGCCTCGCGCTTGGTGCGAACCGTCTCCAGCGCCTCGACCAGGTGCCGACGCGTCTCCGACGGGACGATCACCTCGTCGACCTGCAACCGGGCCGCGGCGCGGTACGGGTTGTAGAACTTGTCGCGGTACTGCTCGAGCAGCTCGGCCTGCTTGGCCGTCTTGTCGGCGGCGGCCGCCAGCTCCTTACGGAAGATCAGCGGGATCGCCATCTCGGCGCCCATCACGGCGATCTCGGCGGTGGGCCAGGCGAAGACGCGGTCGGCGCCCTGGCTCTTGGCGCACATCGCGAGGTAGCTGCCGCCGTAGGCCTTCTTCACGATCAGCGTGAGCTTGGGCACGGTGGCGGCCGAGTAGGCGTGCAGCAGCTTGGCGCCGTGGCGGATGATCCCGCCGTGCTCCTGGCCCACGCCCGGGAGGAACCCGGGGACGTCGACGAAGGTCACCACCGGGATGTTGAACGCGTTGCAGAAGCGGATGTGACGCGCGGCCTTGTCGGAGGCGTCGATGTCGAGCGCGCCGGCCTTGTAGAGCGGCTGGTTGGCCAGGATGCCGACCGCGCGGCCGCCGAGGCGCGCGAAGCCGGTGATGAAGTTCGTCGCGAAGCGCTCGCCGACCTCGAGGAACGATCCCGGGTCGACCACCGGCAGGATCACCTGTCTCATGTCGAGCGGCGTGCGGGGATCGTCGGGCACCACGGTGTCGAGCTGCGGGGCGGGGGCCAAGGAGAGGCCGGCCGCCGGTCGCCGCGGGGGCTCCTCGAGGTTGTTTGCGGGGAGGTACGACAGGAGCTTGCGCGCGATGGCGTACGCCTCCGCCTCGTCCTGGGCCATGAAGTGCGCCACGCCCGAGGTCGCGGTCTGGACCTCGGCGCCGCCGAGCGCCTCCTTGGTGACCTCCTCGCCCATCACGGCCTTGATCACGTCGGGGCCGGTGATGAACATCTGGGCCACGCCCTGGACCATGATGATGAAGTCGCAGAGCGCGGGGGAGTAGACGGCGCCGCCGGCGCAGGGGCCGGCGATGATCGCGAGCTGCGGCACGACGCCGGAGGCGATGGTGTTGCGGTAGAACAGCTCGCCGTAGCCGTAGAGCGAGTCGACGCCCTCCTGGATCCGCGCGCCGCCGGAATCCTCGATCAGGACCACCGGGCAGCCGTAGCGCAGCGCGTCGTCCATCACCGAGCAGTACTTGCGGCAGTGGACCTCGGCGGCGGTGCCGGCGATCACGGTGAAGTCCTGGCTGGCGGCGAACACGGTGCGGCCGTCGACCTTGCCGCTGCCGGTGACCACGCCGTCGGCGGGCAACTCGCGACCCGCCAGGCCGAAGTCCTGGCAACGGTGCTCGGCGAACAGCCCCTTCTCGGCGAAGCTGCCGGGGTCGAACAGCTTGTCCAGCCGCTCGCGCGCCGTGAGCTTCTTCGACTCGTGCTGCTTCGCCACGGCCTCGGCGCCGCCGCCCGCCTCGAGGCGCCGGCGCAGCGTCTTGAGCTTCCCGATCCTGTCTTCCGCCATCCGTCTACCTCTTCGTTCCGTCCGTCGTACGTCCGGGCGGGGGGCGCGGCGCCCCTACTTGTTGGCCTTGCGGTAGCCGAGCTGGTCGAGGGCGATGATCATCTTCTGGATGTTCGCGGTGCCCTCGACGATCTGGTACAGCACGGCGTCGCGGTAGTAGCGGGCGACGGGGTATTCGGGCGAGTAGCCGTAGCTGCCGTAGATCTTCATGGCGATGTGCGAGGCCTTCTGGGCGACCTCGCCGGCGAAGAACTTGGCCATCGACGTCTCGAGGGTATTGCCGAGCTGGCCCTGGTCCTTCTGCCAGGCGGCCTTGTAGACCAAGAGGCGCGCGGCCTCGACCTCGACGGTCATCTGCGCGATCATCTCCTGGTTCATCTGGAACTGGCCGATCTCCTGGCCGAACTGCTTGCGCTCGGTGCAGTACTTGGTGACCGCGTCGAGGCACGCCTGGGCGACGCCGACGCCGCCGGCGGCGCAGGAGACGCGGGTCCGGTTGAGGCACTCGAAGACGTACGCCGCGCCGCGGCCCTCCTTGTCCAGCAGGGCCGAGGCGGGGACGCGGGCGTCCTCGAAGACGATCTCGCCGGTGGGCGAGGAGCGGGTGCCCATCTTGTCCAGCGGCGGGCACTTGATGCCGGGGTTGTTCTTCAGCTCGACGATGAAGGCGCTCATCCCCTTCGGCCCCGCCTCCTTGTTGGTGTAGGCGTAGACCAGCGCCAGGTCGGCGAACTGGGAGTTGGAGATCCAGATCTTGGAGCCGTTGAGGATGTAGGAGTCGCCGTCCTTCTTGGCCGTGGTTTTCATCGCCATGACGTCGGAGGCGGCGTCGGGCTCGGTGATGGCGAAACAGCCGATCAGCTCGCCCGAGCAGAGCCCGGGGAGGTACTTCTGCTTCTGCTCCTCGGTGCCGTGGAGCAGAATCGCCATCCCGGGGCCCGAGGTCTGCATGTTGAAGGCCACGCGCAGCGAGCTGGAGGCGCGGGCGATCTCCTCGGTGGCGATCACGAAGGCCAGCCAGCCCATGCCGGTGCCGCCGTACTGCTCGGGGATGATCGCGCCGAACAGGCCCATCTCGCCCATCTTCAGCACGACGTCGCGGGGCCAATGATGCTCCTCGTCCCACTTGTCGGCGAACGGGGCGATCTCCTTCTCGGCGAACTTCCGCACCGCGTTGCGCAGGATCACGAGCTCCTCGCTCAGGGCGAAATCCATGGCGTCCTCCTCGTCGAACCCCCACCCGCGGGGGGCGGCGGGGACCGTAGTCGCGCCCCGACGAGCGTGTCAACAGGGAGGGGTCGGGGATCGAGAGTCGGGGACCGGGGACGGTGGACGGGAGAGGACCGCCGAGGGCGTCAGACCTCCAGTTGGAGGCGGCGGGTGCCGGGGGCCGGCGCGCGGCGGCGGGCTTCGGCGAGGTGGTCGTCGATGCGCAGGCGCAGGCGCTGGACCGCCTCCGAAACGCTGGGGCCCGAGGCCGAGCAGCCGGGCAGCTCGGGAGCGAAGACCTGGAACCAGCCTGGGGTCCTTCCGGGGCGGACGTGAATCGTGAGCGTCATGCCGGACCTGCATTGCTCGCGGCGTGCCACGTCCCGGACCCGCAGGCGTCGGGAGGCGGAGGCCGGAACCACGGGGGAATCCTGGGCCCTCCTGGGCCCCCTGGGCCCGACCCAGGGAAGTCGTTGACTTGGCGCACCATTGACTTGCATACTTTCCACGCATGGTGAAGCAGCGCAGCGCATCGGCCGACGAGGCGCTCCACGCCAGCGAGGTGGAGCTGCTCCAGCAGCGGATCATGGAGCTGGCGCTCGAGCGCACCGGCGCGCACCACGGCGGGCTGTTCCTGTGGGACGCCCGGGCCCGCGCCCTGGCGCTCGACTTCCACATCGTCGACGGGCTGGTGGTCACCCTGCCGGGGGTCCGGCTCAAGCGGCGCACGGACGGCCGCCCCAACGGCATCGCGTTCCACGTGCTGGACACCAACGAGCCGTACCTGTGCGTCGACGCGGCGCGCGACCCGCTCTACGCCCGCTACTTCCTCGACGTCGGCTCGATCGCCGCGGTCCCGATCCCGTACCAGGACCGGGCGATCGGCGTGCTGAGCGTCTCGGCGCGCGAGCCGGGCGCCTTCACCACGGCGCACCTCGACGAGCTCGAGGCGTTGGCCGCCTCCGCCGCCACCTTCCTGCGCCGCGCGCAGCTCGACCGCGCCGCGCGCGAGGGCGGCGGCCGGCCGTTCCTGATCAAGGGGTTGTGTCCGGAGTGGATCGAGGTCGAGCGGCGGATCGAGGCGGTGGCGCGCACCGACGCCCCGGTGCTGGTGCAGGGCGAGAGCGGCACCGGCAAGGAGCTGGTGGCCCACGCCATCCACTTCAACAGCCGGCGCGCCGAGGCGCCGCTGGTGACGGTCAACTGCGCGGCGCTCCCCGAGACGCTGTTCGAGAGCCTGCTGTTCGGCCACGTGCGCGGCGCGTTCACCGGCGCCGCCTTCGCCAAGCGCGGCGAGTTCCAGAAGGCCCACGGCGGCACGCTGTTCCTCGACGAGTTGGGCGAGCTGCCGCTGGGGCTGCAGGCCAAGGTCCTGCGCGCGCTCGACCAGGGCGAGGTGCAGCCGCTGGGCAGCGACAAGGCGCCCGAGCGGGTCGACGTGCGGCTGATCTGCGCCACCAACCGCGACCTCCCGGCCGAGGTCCGGGCCGGGCGGTTCCGACAGGACCTGTTCTACCGCGTGGGCGTGATGACGCTGACGCTGCCGCCGCTGCGGCGCTACAAGGACAACCTGCCGGTGCTGGCGAACGTCTTCGCGCAGCAGGCCGCGCAGCGCCACGGCCGACCCGCCAACCGGCTCGCCCCCGAGGCGCTGGCGCTGCTGGCGGCCTACGACTTCCCGGGGAACATGCGCGAGCTGCGCAACGTGCTCGAGCACGCCGTGATCCTGGCGGCCGGCGAGGTGATCGAGGCGACCGACCTGCCGCCGCTGGCCGGCGCCGCGGTCGCCGCCGCGGCGCCGGCCGCCGCCGCCGCGCCGGTCACGCTGCGCGCGCTGCGCGAGCACTGGCTGGCGGGCCCCGAGCGGCGGTACCTCGCGGAGCTGCTCGAGGCGTGCCGGGGCAACGTGCGCGCCGCCGCCCGCCGCGCCGGCGTCGACGCCGTGACGCTCTACCGCCTGTTGCGCAAGCGCGGCGTGGCCCTCCCGCGCTCCAACCGCGGGACGTAGGACGTCGACCGACGCGCCGGCGCGCCCCGGGCCGTCGTCCACCGCCACGGAGCCATCGGTCCTTCGTCGGCTCCGGCCCGAGTTGACCGCACCCGGTTTCGCGCGGATAGTCGGTGCCGGCATGGAAGCGATGACCCTGCTGTTCGCCCTGGCATCGGTCACGATCCTGCTGTGGTCGCACTTCCGCAAGCAGCGCCCGCCGGCCGGCGGCGGACCCGCCGGGGCACCCGACGAGGCGACGGCCCGGGCGGCGGCGGAGCGGCTGGCCCGGACCCTCCGGGCCCGGACCGGCGACGACCCGGCGCAGCTCGGCATCGTGCTCCTGCGCGACAATCTCTGGCTCGCCTCGAGGTTCGACGGCGTCTCCCTCGCGGAACGTCCCTGCGAGAAGAGCGCGCGCGGGTTGTTCCACGTGCACACGGGCCGGCACCGGGTGGAAACGCGGGTCGGCGACCGCGACGTGCGCCACGACTTCCTGCTCCGCGGACGCGAGGTCTACATCCGGCGGCTGGACCCCGAGCAACGGGCCTTCGTCCCGGTGGAGCCCGAGGTCCGGGCGCGGTTCCTCGAGTTGGCCGGATTCGGCCGCGACGAGGAAGGGGCGGCGCTGCGCGGCGCACTCTACGACTACCTCGGCGTGCGAATGCAGCGCGACGGGCCCGAGACGGCAGTCGTCCTGCCCGAGGTGCGCGCCGGGCTGGAACGGCTGCTGGCCCGGGCCGAGGCCGGCGAGCCGCCGGAGGCGCTGCTGCCGGCCGCGCGGGCCGTCGGCGAACGACTGATCGGACTGCCGCTCGGGCTGCGGGCGCTCGCCGGCCGCGCGGGGCTGGCGGGCGAGCGGACCTCGGGGATGGCGGCCCGGGAGGTGCGGGGCGGCAACCCGCCGCACCGGGCGCTCGGCGCCACGGAACTGGCACTCGCCGTGCTGCCGGGCGAGCCGACGCTGCTGGAGCTGCGC
>CAZMRP010000336.1:0-6134 GCA_964568275.1 uncultured Myxococcales bacterium | reverse complement strand
CGCCGCTCACCGTCTGGGACAAGGAGTTCCTGCTCCTCGACGAGATCTCCCGCGCCTCGCCCGCGATGCAGAACAAGTGGCTCGAGCTGGTCCGGTCGCGCCGCGTGATGGGCCGCGAGGTCCCCACACTGCGCTACGTCTTCGCCGCGATGAACCCCACCCAGTACCTGGGCGCGAACCCGCTCGACGAGGCGCTCGCCGGGCGCTTCGCCTTCGTCGTCCCCGTCCCCGACGTCCTCGGCATGAGCGACGCCGACCTCGTCGCCATCGTCGAGACCGCCACCCCCGACGACGCCCCGCTCTGTCCCGTGCTGCACGCGGATCCCGGGCGAGATCGGCCGTCACGTTCCTCGGGGCGGGCATCGAAGCGGCAGCCGCAGCTCCGCACGCTCCTCGACCGCGCGAGGGCCAGCCTGCCGACGATCGTCGAGCGGCACGGCGAGTTCGTGACGCGCTACGTTTGCGCCGTGGCCGGCGAGCTGTCGGGCAAGAAGCTCCAGCCCGACGGCCGCAGGTTGGGGATGCTCCGCCGGAACCTGCTCGCCGTCCTGGCGCTCGAAGGGACGTCCGCGCACCTCGACCGCCAGCACTTCGAGCCGGTCTTCTTCCGCACGCTGGACCACTCGCTGCCGCACCGGGCCACGGCGGAGGTCCCGCCGACCGAGGCGCTGTACCCGTGCCACGCGTTGGCTTGGCGCGCCGCGGTCGAGGGCCCCAGAGTTCCGTCCACGGGGGTCACTAGAGTTGGGTTCGGAAGCGCAGCGGGCGGCGTTGGGCGTCGCCGGGTAGCACAAGGTCCCACCGATTGAGGACGTCGCAGAGGACCGGAAACGCCTGCTGCTCGTCGTCTCGACCGACCGGGACCAGGGTGACCCGGATCTCGCCGCCGGCTAGGCGCACACGGCCCGGCGCCGCGAACAGGTTGGCCAACGCCTTCTTCGCCTCCGCCGGCTTGCGCAGGTGCGGCGCCAGCGTCGCCGCCAGCTCGCTCTCCGCGTTCGCGCAGGCGATGCGCAGCGTGTCGAGCACCGTCTTGTAGTCGCCGGCGTGGTACACCAGCTCGTCGACCAGCTCCGTCTCGGCGAGCGGTGCGTGCGTCGGCACCGACGGCCGCAGCGCTTCCAGCCGCTCCTGCTCCCGCAGCGAATCGGACAGCATCTGCTCCCAACGCAGCCGGGACGGCGACCGCTCCGGCAGTCGCGCCAACTCGCGCCGAGCCTCTCCCTCCACGACCCGCGCCAGGCGCAGCGCGCGGTCCAGGCGCCGACGGGCCGGATTCGGGATCACCGTGTCCGGCGGGTAGGGCTCGACCTTGCGCCGATCCAGTTGGTTGATGCCCCACCGCTCGGCGTCGTGCTTGAACGCGTTCTCCTGCACCCACCGTCCGGTCATCACCTCGAGCAGGTGCGCCGCCGGCTCCTTCGAGGACGCCAGCAGGTTGACCTGGTGACCGTCCGGCGTGAGCAACCCGATGCGCCGCACGCGGCCGCGGCCGCGACCAAGGTTGCGCAGCCGCTCCTCGCACAGGCCGTACTTCTCCTCGCCGACCTGGAGCGTCTCGGTGAACGCCGTCGCAGCCAACAGCGGGTACGGCCGCCGCTCGTACGTCACGAACTCGAAACCGTTGTCGCGCAGCGCCGCCAACTGCTCCGGGTAGGCACCGGCCCGGTCGAACGCCACGAGGATCCGCTGCTCGGGTCCGAGGCCCATCCGCAGCAGCTGTGTCACCGGGGACAGCCAGTCGGTCAGCGGGGCGTGGTCCGGTGACTCCAGGCGGAACACCGCGCGACCGTCCTCGTCGTGCACGAAGTAGTCGGTGCAGCCCGGCACCACGCGCTTGTCCTGCATCCGCCAGCCCCGACGCGTGGTGTACTGCCCCGTGTAGCGACGGAGGTGGTTGTCCACGTAGTACACGGCCGGCTCGGCCGCCTCCCTGGCGGCGGCCGACAGGTACCGTCCGGTCATGTGCAGCATCAGCCGCGCGCCGCACGCCTCGTCCGTGAACCGCTTGAGCACGCGTCGCACCCAGCTCTCCGATGGCGCACCGGAAGCTCGCAGCAGCACGTCGGCGGTTGGTGCTTCCAGTCGCCGCACCCCCTCGACGCACCGTTGGCCGAGACCCAGCGCCGCCACGACCGCATCCAAGGCCAGCCGCAGCGACGGCCACGCCCGAGCATCTCCGCACTCCTGCCGCGCCGCCTCGTACACCCCCTCCCGCTCCAGCAGGCCCAGCAGAATCCACGTCCCGAGGTGCCGCACGTCGCGGCCGGAGCGCACCGGCGCGCCCGCCGGCCCCTCATCGACCGGCGGCGCTTCCGGCCCATCGGCCGCGGAGACGACGAACAACTCGGTCTGCTTCGCCGTGGCCACCACCTCCTGCACGACGGGCGCTTCCGGCCGCGTCCGCTTCCACTCACGATACACCCGCCGCACCGTCGCGTAGCTGAGCTTCAGTCGTCGGCCGAGCTTCCTCCAGGCCGCCACCGCCCCCATCCCGCCGACGAACAGCGTGGCGAGTTGCCCGCGGGCCTTCGCGTCCGCCTTCGGCTTGCTGCCGCCAGGTCCCCGCCGCGGGATCGCGGCCTCGCCCTGCGCCTCGTAGCGCCGCCGCATCTGCCGCAGGTACTCGTCGGTGATCCCGAACGCCTGGGCCAGCTTCCCCTTCCGGAACGACCGCTCGTGGGACAATCCCACCAGCAGCGTGTTGCGGGTCCCGCGATCGCCGAGACCGTACTCGCTGATCATCCGCCCCAGGACGAACACGCGGCATCGCCCATCCTCGCCCTCGACGACGCACGACCATGGGCCGAAGTAGCGGACGGCCGCTTTCTGGGGGACTGGCACGATTCCCGGTAGCATCATCGCTGCGCTGTTGCTCATGGCGCATGGACAACACCCGGGCAACGGAAAAATTCCCAACCCTCGTCAGACCCCGTCCGCGATCTTCAACCGACCGAATTCACGGGATCACTGATCCGAGACGACGGAACTCTGGGGCCCCGACGCCGCGGGAGTGTTCTCGCGCATCGCGGGCCGCGGGCAGCTTGGGGCGACCCTATGGGCCTACGAGCAGCACATCGCCGAGCTGTCCGAGGAGGACCACCACCAGACGCTCAACGGCATCCTGCAGGAACTCGATGGGGCGAACGACGTCGAGCTGGGCCGCGCCGTCGAGGCGCTCGTGGCCTTCACGCGCCTGGTCGCCCGGCACCAGCAGCACGTCCCGTGCGACGTGACGGTGCGGGCCTTCGAGCGGCTCCACAAGCTGGGGGCGTACGGCATTTCCGGCTGGGCGGCCTACACCGACGTGCTGGACCGTGGCGAGAAGCTCCGGGTGAGCCTCGAATCCGCCCGTCAGAGCCTCGCCCTGCGCGTCGCCGTCGAGCACGGCCGGCGCGACGATGACGACCCGGACAGCCACGTCGACGCCTCCGAGGCCCGTGCGCGCTACCGGCAGCTGCTCGACACGTTCTCGATCCCAGCCTGCGGCCGCCGCCGGGAGTCCAGGTCGGACGAGCGGCGCACGACGAACGGGAGCTCGAAATGAAACTGCGGGGGTATCGCGCCAGGAGCGTCTGCGACGGGGTCGAGGTCTGGGAGTGCACGACGTTCGAGCTGCCGATCGGCCTGGTCCTGCACGAGTTCATCGTCTCGGCGGAACCGCGGCCGTGGCTCGATCGCGACGGGACGGGCGACGGTGACCAGACGACGATCCCGGAGCGCAACGGGCCGGTCGGCTACCGCGACCCCGATGGCGAGGAGTGCCGCGTCGACGACGGGTTGGTCGTCGGGTCGAGTTTCCTGGCGCTGGTCGACTTCCTGTCGACCCGCTACGTGCCGCTGGCGGACGGCCCGATCGAGCAGCTCTGCCACCGCCTTCGCGACGAGAAGCTGCCGCTGGAGGGGTTTCGGAGGGAGCTCGAGCGGCTCGTGAACGAGTTCCACGCCGGGTGGCGCGGGATGCCCGCCTCCCGGGGGTCCCGGGCCTGGTCCGGCTCTCCCGTCCTGTGGCAGAACGACGACCGCCTGCCAATCAAGCGGCTCGGGACGCAGGCCGGTCCCGCCGTGTTCCCCTTCACCAACCATCTCGTCCTGTCCCGCGAGTTCACCGTCGAGCGCGCCGGGTTGACGGTCCCGCGACGGGCGTGGGTGCTCGTCCCGAAGTGGAAAAGCGAGCCGGCCTTGCACTGGGACGGCGAGCGCGCCGCTTGTCTCCCCCGCTCGCACCTCCGGCGTAGCGGATTCCTCGAGCCGTTCGACCGCGACGGAACGTCGCTCATGGACCTACCTTCCGCCTGCGTCGGAGCACCGGAGCTGCAGCCGCTGTTCCTGCTGCGTGTGCCTTCGCGAGAGCAGCTGGAGCGCGTCGTCGAGCGCGCTCCCGCCGAGCCGGTCCTGGGCGCCGCGGCGTTCCTGTTCGACTCGCGCGGCGCGGTGCCGCTGCCGTCGGTCGGCGTCGAGGTGCCGGTGGTGACCGACCCAGGCGTGGCGCGCTACGTCCTGGCGCGGACCACGCCGTTCGGCGCCTACGTGCCATCGGCTCCGCCGGTCGCGACCTTGCCGGACTGCGTCGAGGGCAGCGTGCGGATCGGGGCGTTGCCGAGGATGCCGTGACGCCCCAGGATTTCCTCCCTGGGGCGCTGGCGGCGGCGCGGAAGCTAGCGAACCGGCGCATCTACCGCGTGCTGACGGCGCTCGTCTCGGGCGTCCGGGTCGAGAGCAACGAGGCCGCGAAGACGGCGCGGATCGGCATCGCCGGGTCGACCGTCGTGCGCGTCGAGGTCTCACCGACGTTCCTTCGACGGTGCTTGCGCAGCGACCAGGACGCGCTGTTCCTGCTGCTGCACGAGCTGATGCACCGGCTGCGCGGCGACCTGGAGTGGCGGCTGCCCGACGAGGACGTCTCGCACGACGCGGTGAACGTGGTGCTCGACCTGCTGGTCAACGCGCACCTGTTGCGGCTCGCGTTCCCGGACCCGCCGGCGCTGCTCGGGCGGGTGTACTCGGCCGATCGGTTTCCCTGGAACCTGTTGCTGCCGCCGACGCTGATGGCGCGACAGTGCCGGCGGCACGACGCGCGGTGGGAGACGTACGACCGCCCGCACGACGTTCTTTCTCGGTTGTACGCCTCGAGGCACGTGTCGCGGTTTCGGCTGGTGACGTTGGCCGAGGAGCAGTTCCGGCGGAGCGGAGCGCCGGACCCCGTTCGCCTGGCGGGGCTGTACCTCACGGGGTGGCTGGTCGACATGCCGCGGCTGACCTGGCTGCACGAGGTCGCCCCGCTCCTGGCGCGCGAGTTCCCGTCGCTCCGTGCGCTCTTGAAGGAGGTTCTCGTTCTGGGTGACCACGACTCGGCGGAGACGCTGGAGGGCGTGCGGGAGGAGTTGGGCTTGGGGCGCCGGGCGGGCTGGCGCGCGCGACTCGACGAGGGGTCGCTCGGGCGGGTCGAGGCGGCCGAGGATCGGGCGTTCTTCGAGGCGGTGCGGCAGGCGGTGTGTCGCGACGATCGGCAGCCGGTCTCGCGGTTGGGAGCGGTGCCGTCGGCGTCGGTGGTGGGCGACGTCGGGCGACGGGAGGCGATCTTCTTGGCAAACGGCGTGGCGCCTCCGTTCTACCGCTCGACCGTGCCTGGGCGGGACGAGTCGCACGAGCGGGTGCACGTCTACCTGGACGTCTCGGGCTCGACGGCGGACTACCAAAGACTGTTCTTCGGCCTCACGCTTCGTCTTGGCGATCGGATCGGCAGTCCGGTGTACCAGTTCAGCAACCAGGTGGTGCCGGTGACGTTGGCCGAGTTGCTCGAAGGCCGGCTCCGGACGACACATGGGACCGATTTCGACTGCGTGGTGAAGCACGCGTTGGAGCGGGACTTCTCGCGCATCCTGGTGGTGACGGACGCCGAGGGAGGACTCGACCCGGCGTTGCGGGCCCGGGCAGAGCGTCGCGGCCTCCAACTCTTCGCCGTGCTGACCTCGGCCTTTCCCCGCGACTCCCCCATCATCCGGATGGCACGGAAGTGGTGGGCGCTGCCGGAGGGGATGAGGGGGAGGCGGCGGAGAATGTCGGTCGGCCTGCTGGGCCCCGGCGCTCGCCAGAAGTTGACCACCTGCGCTTTGGAGAAGTTGACCAGGTGC
>CAZMRP010000335.1:0-6158 GCA_964568275.1 uncultured Myxococcales bacterium | reverse complement strand
GCTCGGACTCGCCCACCAGGGTGACGTGGAGCGCGAGGTCGCCGGCGCGGGTCAGGTTGCCGCCCACCACGACGGCGCCCACGGCGTCGGCCGCGGCGGTCACGCCGGTCAGCAGCTCCTCGACCCACTCCGGCCCCGTGGCCTCCGGGAGCGCCAGCGACAGCAGGAGCCACCGCGGCCGGCCGCCCATCGCGGCGACGTCGGAGACGTTGGCGGCCACCGCGCGCCAGCCGACCTCCCGGGGAGGCTCGGCCACGGGGTCGAAGTGCACGCCGCCGACCAGGGCGTCGGTGGTGAGCAGCTGGCGCCGGCCGCCGCCGAGGTGCACGACCGCGGCGTCGTCCCCGAGACCGACCTCGAGCGCCGCGTCGCGCCGGGCGGCCAGCTTCACGATGCGCTCGATCAGCGCGAACTCGTCGATCATGCGTCGGCTCCGGGCGGCAACGGCAGCAGCAGCCGAAACACCGAGCCCTGACCCGACCGGCTCTCGACCCGGATCTCGCCGCCGTGGGCCTGGGCGAACTGGCGGGCCAGTGCCAGGCCGATGCCGAGCCCGCCGTGGGACCGCGTGGCCGAGCCGTCGACCTGGTAGAAGGCCTCGAAGATCCGGTCGAGCTCCGGCTCGGGGATGCCCGGGCCGGCGTCGTGGATCCCGACCTGGACGTAGCGTCGGGTGGGGGCCAGCAGCACGAAGCCGACCTCCGAGTCCTCGTCGAGCTCCGGCTCGCTCAACCCGACCTCGATCTCCACCGCGCCCGAGGGGGGGGAGAACTTGAGCGCGTTGTCCAGCAGGCTGACCAGCGCCTTCTCGATCAGCTCGGGGTCGGCCTCGACCGGCGGCACGATGTCGCCCTCGCGCAGCTGGATCCGCACGTCCTTGCGCGCCGACTGGGCCAGCGCCTGGTCCGCGGCCTGCCGGCACAGGCGGCGCAGGTCGAGTGGCCGGCGTTGGAGGGCGATGCGGCTGGCATCGAGGGTCGAGACGTCGAGGATCGCCGAGATCAGCCGGAGCAGCGCCTCGCCCTTCTCGAGGATCGTCGCCAGGAACCGTCGCTGCTCGTCGTTGAGCGGTCCCGAGAGACCCTGGGCCAGCATCTCGCTGTAGCCGATGATCGACGTCAGCGGCGTGCGCAGCTCGTGGCTGACGGTGGCCAGGAAGTTGGACTTGAGCCGGTCCAGCTCCTGCAGGCGCACGGTGGTCTCGCGCAGCTGCCGGTTCTTCTCGGCCACCTCGCGATACGACTCCTCGATCACCGCGTGGTGCGCCTCGGAGGTGAGCAGCGCGCGACGACCGCTGTGCAGGATCAGGTCGAGGATGCGCTGGAACGCGGCGACGATGCGGTCGAGCGTGTCCTGGCCGACGCGGCGCAGCGAGGCGGACTTCTCGCTCAGCCGGGCGGGATCGATCTCGGTGTCGATGCCGACCAGCGCGGACGGCAGACGGGTGGCGTCGGCGGGCAGGAACGGGCCGTAGACCACCCGGCCCATCTCGTCGCCCTCGAACCGGACCCCCGCCACCAGGTAGGCGCAGCCGGCGAAACAGCGCACCGCCACCGGCGCGTCCGCGGCCGCCTCGAACTGCCCCAGCCGCGCGCGGAACTGCTTGCACTGCCGACGCCCCTCGGGGAAGCCCCGCACGTACTCGCAGTACTCGTGCTCCGTCGTCGCCTCCGCGAGCAGCGTGCCGTCGGCGGCGAAGACGCGCATCCCGAGGCCGAACAGCCCGTGGAACGAGGTGCAGATCTCGCCCAGCCCGCCGGGCTCCACCAGATCGACCAGTCCGAGGCTCCGATCGAGCGGCATGCGTCACCCGCCTCGCGGCCCGCCCGGCGACCGACCGTCGCCGAGGTCGCGCACGAGCCCCTTGGGCAGTCCGAGCAGGCTCGTGACGCGCAGCAGGAGCTGTCTCGAATCGACGCCGAAACGCTGCTCGAACTGGTGCTCCTCCTGCTGCCGGGACCAGGTGAGCTGCAGCAGGCCGAGGAAGGTCTCGAGCACGCCCTTGCCTTCGCTGGCGATCGCCTTGAACACCGGCTCGCGACCGCGGCGGGCCAGCTCGTCGATCTCGTCGTCGGGGCGGATCTCCGGGAGGTCGCGCTTGTTGAACTGGATCACCAGCGGCATCCGGCGCACGTCCAGGCCGTTGAGGTGCAGGTTCTCCGCGAGGTTCTGGAAGCTCTCGGCGTTGGAGGCGATCTCGGACCGCCGGCTGTCGGCGACGAAGGCGACGCCGTCGGCCGCCTGCAGCACCAGCCGGCGCGTGGCGTTGTGGAACACCTGCCCCGGCACCGTGTACAGCTTCAGCTTGAGCTTGAGGCCGCCGGCCGCCTCGACCCGCAGCGGCAGGAGGTCGAAGAACAGCGTCCGGTCGTCGCGGGTCTCCAGCGACATCAGCCGCCCGGCGGACTCGTCGGGCATCACGCGGTGCAGCGCCTGGAGGTTGGTGGTCTTCCCGGACAGCGCGGGCCCGTAGTACACGAACTTGAGCGTGATCTCGCGCCGGGCGACGTCCACTTGCATCGGGCCAGGCTCCTCGGCGCCGCTCCCGCGCGCGGGTGGCGGACGGCCGCCAGCATGGACTCGCGGCCGGACCGGGTCAAGGCGGGAGGCGGCGTCGCCGCGGCGCCGGGCTCCCCCGAAAAACGAAAACGCGAGCCCGGCCGTTCCACCGGACTCGCGTCTTCCTTCGTAGCGGGGCCTGGATTTGAACCAGGGACCTTCGGGTTATGAGCCCGACGAGCTACCAGGCTGCTCCACCCCGCACCGACCGTTGCATCCCCCGGTTCGAACGGCGGCCGGAATATGTCACCCCACCCCGGGGGTGTCAACTCCCCCCGACACTCCCCTTGACAGGCCGCGGCATGGCGCATGAGACTGTGGATCTTGCGACGCGTTGCGGGAAGTCGATGCGTCGAAGAGGAAAGTGGGGATGGGATTCAAGAGGGTACCGAAGAAGACGATGACCAAGCCGACGAAGCGATCGACGACGTCCACGCCGCGCAAGAAGCCCGCCGCCAAGCCGGCGGCACGGAAGGCGGCCCGGCCCGCGACCAAGCAGGCCGCCGCCCGACCGGCCCGCGCGACGCCGCGCAAGCCGGCGACGCCGCGCAAGACCCTGCCGCCGCCTCCGCCTCGCCGCTCGCCGCACGTCAAGCTGCTCGACGCCGAAACCGGACCGCTCGATTCCGGCGCGCGCCGCCTGTCCAAGGCCGAGCTCAAGGAGATGCGGCAGATCCTCGAGGCGCGCCGCAACGAGGTGATCGGCAACGCGCAGAAGACCCTGGGCGACGGGATCCAGCTCGACGCGGCCGAGCTGCCCGACGACATGGACCTCGCGTCCAGCGAGTACCTGCAGTACTTCAACCTGCGGTTGCGCGGCCGGGAGAAGACCTACCTCGAGAAGATCGAGCGCGCGCTGGCCCGCATCGACGACGGCAACTTCGGCCAGTGCGACGAGTGCGGCGAGCCGATCGGGATCGAGCGGCTGCGCGTGCGTCCCGAGGCGACCCTGTGCATCCGCTGCAAGGAAGCGCAGGAGCGCGAGGAACAGCAGTTCGGCTGAAGCCTCAGGCCACCGCGTCCAGCAACGCCTCGTGCGAGGTCGCGCCGCGGCCGCCGCGCCGGTGCGTGCGCCGGCCGTCCGAGAGCGTGACGTCCGCCAGCACCTCGCCGCGACGTCGGACGAACCGGACGAGGACGACCGCCTCCAGCGGAACGGTCTCGGGCAGCACCCGGGCCCGTTCGCCGATGGCTTCCAGGATGTCCAGAATCTGCATCGCGTCACCTCCGACGGGTCGGCATTGCGGGCGGCGTGCCAGGGCGGGACGGCGGACCGGCCCGGGCGCGAAGGCCGCGGAATCCGCGGTGCGCCGCGGCGCGGCGAGTCGCCCGCGACCGGTGCGGAGCCGTGCGGCGGGTGACGAGGTGGCACGCGGTGCCGTCCGGCGGCCCGGAGAGGACTGTCAAGCTGGCAGTTGGACGGAAGCGGGAGCGACTTCGTGCGCGCGGGGCGACGGGGCGCCCCGGACTACTTGGCCGGGGTGCCGCAGCCGCCGCAGAACTTCGCGCCCGCCACGAGCTCGACCCCGCAGCTCTGGCAGAACTTCTTGGCCGGCGCCGCCGGCGCCAGCGGCTTGCCGCACTCGGCGCAGAACTTGCCGGGGTTGGTCAGCGCGCCGCAGGCGGCGCACTTGACCTGCGGTCCCGCGCCCTGCGGCACCCCGGGCTGGCCCGGCGGCGCCTGGGGCGTCCCCTGCGGGTAGCCGGCCTGCGGCATCCCCTGCTGCTGCGCCATCTGCTGCTGGGCCATCATCTGCTGCTGGGCCATCATCTGGGCCATGCCGAAGCCCATCCCCATGCCGGCGCCGGCCATCGCCGTGCCGCCGCCCTCGCCGCCCTTGGCCATCCCCTCGCCGGCCCCCATCATCGCCTTGCCCATCGCCAGCTGCTGGTACCCGCCGAGGCCGCCGGCCATCCGGACGTAGGCCGCGTCCTTGAGCAGCCGCTTCAGCTCCTTCTCGTCGTCCTCCTTGATCGAGACGACGAAGTTGCCGATGCGGATCACCTGCACCCCGTAGCTGTCGATGTGCCGGGCGACCCCCTTGATCACCTCTTCCTCGATCTCCTCGGTGTAGGCGCCCGAGGTGACGTCCAGCAACGGCCACTTCTGCTTGACCAGCAGCTCGGCGATGCGGTCGCGGATCGTCTTGAGGAACAGGTCGCGGAACCAGCCGACGAACGACTCGTTCTCGACCTTCGCCATCCCGGCCAGCCCGACGATCAGCCGCTCGGGCTGCACCACGCGGAACGAGAAGTCGCCGTGGACCATCGTCTCCACGGCCATCCCGGTCTTGGGGTCCTCCTGGCTGCCGATCCGCCCGCCGAACTTGATGCTCGGGATCTCGCGGATCGAGACGAAGAACACCTCGGCCTTGAACACGTTGCCGCCGGTGAACGAATCGACCAGGTTGGACAGGAAGGGGATGTTGGACGAGTCGAGCGTATGGCGTCCGGCGCGCAGCGTGCCGACCACCTGCCCGTCGCGGAAGAACACGCCGACCTCGTCGGCATCGACGGTCAGCTGCGAGTACATCGGCACCGTCTCGTCCGGGTGCTTGTAGATGATGTGCTGCTTCGCCTCGTCCGGGCGAGCGATCATCATCTCCTTGACGCCGCGCTTGATGAATCCCAGGACCATCTCTGCTCTCCTTCCCCCCGGCAACATCCGGAGGCGACAGGGGGCGAGCATACGAGCCCCGGGGGGGGTCGTCAACCGGCGGCGGCGGGTCCGGCAACGTCCCGACCGGACCCGGGGCTCAGCGGGAGGCGCCCATCCGGGGATCGATCGCGTCGCGGATCCCCTCGCCGACCAGGTTGTAGGCGGTGACGGTGACGAAGATCGCGAGGCCGGGGAACAGCGTGAGCCACCACTTGCCCTCGTGGGCGAAGGCCTGGGTCAACAGCTCGCCCCAGCTGGCGGTCGGCGGCGGGGTGCCGAAGCCGAGGAACGACAGCGCGCTCTCGAGCAGGATCGCGCCGGCGACGCCGAAGGTGGCGGAGACCAGCACCGGCCCCATCGCGTTGGGCAGGATGTGCCCGAACAGCACCCGGCGCGGGGGCAGGCCGAGGGCCCGGGCCGCCAGGACGAACTCGGCGGAGCGCAGGCGGAGCACCTCGCCGCGCACCAGGCGCGCCACGTCGGTCCAGCGGGTCAGGCCGATCACGATCATGATCTGGAGGATCGACGCGGAGGGCAGCAACCCCTGGATGATCAGCACGAAGAAGAAGGCCGGGAAGGCCATCAGCGCCTCGATGACGCGCGACACGCCGGCGTCGATCCAGCCGCCGTAGAAGCCGGCCAGCGCGCCCAGCAGCACGCCGATCAGCACGTACAGTCCCACGGCGACGAGCCCCACCGAGAGCGAGACGCGGGTGCCGTGGACCAGGCGGGCCAGCACGTCGCGGCCGCGGTCGTCGGTGCCGAGCCAGTGGTCGCCGGAGGGCGCCTCGAGCGGCGCGATGCGGCCGTCGGCCTTGGACTGCAGCGGGCCGTAGGGCACCAGCGGCATCAGCGCCCAGTCCTCGTCCCGCACCATCGTCCGGCGCAGCACGTCGTTGGTCAGCGGCCGCAGCTCGGGATAGTCGATCAGGTTCGGGAA
>CAZMRP010000334.1:0-6164 GCA_964568275.1 uncultured Myxococcales bacterium | reverse complement strand
ACCCCCGACGAAGACGACGACTGCCCGGACGCGCTCGAGGACCTGGACGGGTTCGAGGACGACGACGGCTGCCCCGACCCCGACAACGACGGCGACGGGATCCTGGACCGCGACGACGAGTGCCCCGACGAGCCCGAGACGGTCAACGGCGAGGAGGACACCGACGGCTGCCCCGACTTCGCCCGCCGCTCGCTGTCCGAGATCGCGATCCTCAGGCCGATCCTGTTCAAGAGCAACTCGGACGAGATCCTCCCGGAGAGCTTCCCGGTGCTGGCCGACGTGGCGTCGATCATGACCGCGCACGCGGAGATCCACATCCGGATCGAGGGCCACACGGACGACCGCGGGAGCGACGACCACAACCTCGAGCTGTCGCGCCGCCGGGCGGCCGCGGTGGTGCGGTTCCTGGTGGAACGGCACGGGATCGTGCAGGACCGGCTGTCCTCCGACGGCTTCGGCGAGGCGCAACCGATCGCCGACAACGGCACTTCGGAGGGCCGCGCGCGCAACCGCCGCGTGGTGTTCCAGATCGTCCCGTAGGGCGTCCCCGGAACCCGCCCGGCCGCCGACCGCCTCGCCCGGCGGGCCGCGGTTGCCGCCGGCCCCGCACGGCATTACCATCCGGCTCGATGGGGGACGAGCGACCACCGCCCGAGAACAAGGTCCGGGCGCTCCAGCAGCAACTCGAGTTCATCCTCGGCGCGACCCGCACCGGCCTCGACATCATCGACGACCGCTACAACCTGCGCTACGTCGACCCGGCCTGGCGCAAGATCTACGGCGACCCGGGCGGCCGCAAGTGCCACGAGTACTTCATGGGCCGGGCGGAGCCGTGTCCCGGTTGCGGCGTCACCCGGGCGCTCGCCGAGCGACAACCGGTCGTCTCCGAGGAGCAGCTCGTCCGCGAAGGGAATCGCTGGATTCAGGTCACGTCGATCCCGTTCCAGGACCCGACGGGCGAATGGCTGGTGGCCGAGGTCAACGTCGACATCAGCGAGCGCAAGCGGTTGGAGGCCGAACTGCGGGCGCTCAACGAGACGCTGGAGAAGCGGGTCGAGGAGCGCACGCGCGACCTCCACCGGGTCCTCGAGGAGGCGCAGGCCTCGGAGCTGCGCTACCGGCGGCTGATGGAGGCGGCGACCGACGCGATCTTCGTGGTCCACGCGAACAGCGAGCGGATCTTCTCGTGCAATCCGCGGGCGGAGTCGCTGCTGGGGCTGGCCGCCGGCGAGCTGGTGGGCCGGCACTACCAGGACTTCAGCCCGCCGGACGAGCGCGAGCGGCATCGCCGCGCCGCCGGCCGGGCGGTGCGCGACGGCCATTGCGCCCTCGACGTGACTCGACTGCTGCACTCCGACGGCCACGCGCTGTGGGTCGACCTCCGGTTGTCGGCGTTCGAGGCCGAGGGCGCGATGTTCGTGCTGGCGATCGCCCGCGACATCTCCGAGCGCAAGGCGGCCGAGGAGCGCCAGCGGCAGCTCGAGGCCGAGGTGCGCCACGCGCAGAAGCTGGAAAGCCTCGGCGTGCTGGCCGGCGGCATCGCCCACGACTTCAACAACCTGCTCACCGCCATCCTCGGCAACGCCGACCTCGCCCGGCGCAGCCTGCCGGCCGACGCGCCCGCCCGCGAGTACCTCGAGCACGCCACCGCCACGGCGCGCCGCGCCGCCGATTTGACCCAACAGCTGCTGGCCTATTCCGGCAAGGGCCAGTTCACGATCCGCCCCGTCGGGCTGTCGACCCTGGTCCGCGAGATGACGCAGCTGCTGGAGGTCTCGATCTCCCGGCGGCACACGCTGAACCGGCGGCTGGCCGACGACCTGCCGGCCGTGAATGCCGACCCGACCCAGCTCCGCCAGGTCGTGATGAACCTGCTGCTCAATGCCTCGGAGGCGATCGGCGACCGCCCCGGCACGATCTCCCTCGCCACCGGCGCGGTCGACTGCCGCGCGTCCGACCTGGCGAACGCACTGGTCGGGAACGACGCACCGCCGGGCCGCTACGCGTTCCTCGAGGTGGCCGACACCGGCTGCGGCATGGACGAGACGACGCGGCAACGGATCTTCGACCCGTTCTTCTCCACCAAGTCGATGGGACGCGGCCTCGGTCTGCCGGCGGTGCTCGGCATCGTGCGCGGCCACCGGGGCGCCATCCAACTGCAGAGCGGCCCGCAGGGCGGCACGGTGTTCCGCGTCCTGTTCCCCGCCTCGAACGCACCGCCCCCCCGCCCGGAGCCGACCCCCACCGCCGACGACGAGCCCGCCGGCGGCGGCACCGTCCTGGTGGTCGACGACGAGCCGTTGGTGCGGCGCTTCGTCGGCGCCGTCCTGCGCCGGGCCGGCTTCACCGTGCTCGAGGCCGGCGACGGCGAGGAGGCGCTGGCGGTCCACGCCGCCCACGCCGCCGAGCTCCGTGCCGTGCTGCTCGACCTGACCATGCCCCGCCTCGGCGGCGAGGAGACCTTGCGCGCCCTGCGCGCCCGAGACGCCCAGCTGCCGATCGTCCTCTCCAGCGGCTTCGCGCTCGACGGGCCCGAGGAACGCTCCGGGGTCGACGGCGCTTCCGCCTTCCTCCAGAAGCCGTACGAAGCCGATGCGCTTCTGCGCACGATCCGTTCGGTCCTCCGCAGCAGGTGATCCCGGATCCGTGAAGCAGTCTCCGCCCTTGACCTGTCAGGAATCGGACACACCGTTCGTTTTCGCCTTGGCAGGGGCACGGCAAATTGGTAAACAAAATCGGCCGGGCGCTCCGCGGGTCGGCAACGAACAGCCCTGGCGCGCTCCTTGCTTTGCGAGGCGGTCGACCGTTGTGTGAAGGATGTGACACATGACCAACTCGCTCAAACTCACCCTGTTCCTCCTCCCCGCCCTGGGTTGCGCGACGACCTACCGGACCGAACTGGTAGCGCAGTCGAGCCTGTCGGTGGTCGAGCCGACCGCCGCGGCGACGCTGGAGGCGGAGCTGGTGATCCCCGCCGAGAAGGCGGACGCCTACCTGCTGGCCTACGAGGTCCGCTTGCCGCGGGCGATGGAGCTGGCGTACGAGATCCGTTGCCCGGAGGGGACGCAGAGCGGGGTGCTCGGCGAGACGTTCGAGGCCTACCGCACGCGCCGGCTGGCGGAGCTGGAGCAGGAGCGGCGTCGCCAGGCGGAGCTGGTCGGCTCGCTCGTGGGCGCGGTGGTCCCCGGCGTGCAGGCCCAGGGCACGGCGACGGCGCCCGGCCTCAGCGCTCAGGGCCAGGCCACGGTGCGACCGGGCGAGGTGGCCGAGCAGGCCGCGCTGCAGTCGATGGCGGCGGCGGCGCTGCCGCCGGGCGATTTCGGGGCGCGGACCCTGCGGGACGAGTTCGAGCTGGACGGCTCGGCCTTCGGCTCGTGCGTGTTCGTCCTGTCCTCGAACGTGCCGGGACAGGACATCTCCGGCGCCACGGTCGAGCTGGCGCTCAGCCGACGCATCGACGTCGAGGCCGAGCGGGCGGAGCTGGCGGCGCTCGAGGCCGAGTTGCAGTGGCAGGCGGGCCTGGACCTGCGGGCCGACCTGGCGGTCGACCTGGAAGCCCACGGCGCGGCGCGACGGTCGCTGGACGAACGTCGGCAGCTCGGTTTCGAGCTGCGTGCGGAGCTGGCCGGTGACCTGATCGCCGGCGGCGCGGACCCGGGGCTGCAGGCCCGGTTGCGGGCCGAGGCCGAAGCCGAGCGACAGGCGACGGAGGCGGAACGGCTGCGCCTGGTTCGCGAACAGGGGGAGCGGGAGCGGCTGGAACTCCAGGCTCGACTGGAGATCGAGGCGCAGGCACGCGCCCGCCGGGAAGCCGAGCGGCAGGAACGCGCCCGGCTCGAGGCCGAGCTGATCGGGATCGCCTGGGAGATCCGCGGCGGGTTGTCCGCCGACCTGGTTGCCCTCGGCGCCGACCCCGGCCTCCGTCGGCGGCAGATCGAGGAGCAGGCGCGCATCGCGGCCGCGGACTACGAACGAGCCCGGCTGGCGCGCGCGGCGGAGCTCGAGGCCCAGCTGCAGGTGCAGCGCGACGCCGAGGTTCGATTCCGGCTGGAGTTCCAGGCCGCCCTGGACCTGCGGGCCGACCTCTCCTCCGACCTGGTCGCTCTCGGCGCCGACCCGGAGTTCCGACGCCGCCAGGCCGAGGAACAGGCGCGGCGGGACGCCGCCGAGCGGGAGCGTCGGGAGCGCGAGGCGATGTTCGCCGAGTGGACCACGGAGCAGCAGCGGCTCGAGGCGGACCTGCGGGCCCGCAGGGACCAGCAGGCTGCGGCCGACGCTCGCGCCGGCCTGCAGGTCGAGGTCCAGGCGACGGTCGACGCCCCGCGGCCGCCGCGACCGGCGGCACGGCAGGAAGTTCGACCGACGGCCCCCGCGCAGGGCGCGATCTGGATCCCGGGCGAGTGGGTCTGGGACGGCCTGGCCTGGGTCTGGGCCGGCGGCCGCTGGGAAGTGCAGGCCGGACTGCAGGCCGGCGGTTCCGCAGGCACCGGAGGCACCACGACCTGGGGCCTCGGCGGTCTCGGCATCGGCGTCGACGGCAGCATCTCGATCGGGACGTCCCCCGTCACGGTCGAGGTCCGAACGGAGCGGCCCTAGCAGCCGGACCAACGACGAACGAAAGAGGAGGATGACGATGGGCAAGACGAACTCTCGGAAGACGGTGCGCGCGGCGGCCCTGGTCGCGGCCGCCGCCCTGGCCTGCTCGGCGCTCGGGTGCGGCGCCGCCGATACGACCGTCAACTACTACACCGCAGCGGTGAACCGGCAGGAACAGTGCTGCGACGGGCTGGCCGAGCCGGCGGCTCGCGACGAATGCCGCGCGAACATCCGGCGGGTCGACAGCGAGGCCGCGGCGAACACCGACGTCAACCAGCAGACCTTCGAATGCGTCGAACGCTACTTCCAGTGCGACCCGGCGACCGGCCGTGCAACCCAGGAGTCCGCCCAGGCACAGCTCGACTGCCTCAGCGATCTGGGTCCCCGCTGACATTACCCCACCTGTGCGCTATCGCACGCCACCCGCGCGGAAAACTTGCCTTTTCCGCTCGACCGCCTAGATTCGGGTCGCGGAGGCGTGTCGGCGTCGGACACCGCGGCGGCGGCGCGGATGAGCGAATGATCGAGCTGCAACAGCTGGAAACGTGGAAGAAGCGCTGGGTCGGGCTGGTCCGCAAGGGCCGGCCGGGATCCCTCGAAGACGACCGGCCCAACCTGGTGGTCGTCCCGGAGGAGGACTCCGAGATCCTCCCGATGCCGTTGCCCAACGTCCTGGGCCCCGGGCGCAACCGGGCGTTCCGACTGCCGCAGTACTTCACGACGCTCAACGGCCTGCGGACCGCCTTCGCCGATGCGGGCGAGGGGCCCCCGGTGCTGTTCCTGCACGGGCTGGCGGGCGACGCGACCCACTGGGTTCACGTGGCGCCACGGTTCGCAGGAACACACCGTGTGATCTGCGTGGACCTGCCGGGGCACGGCGAGAGCGAGGGACCTCGCGGACCGCTGTCGGTCCGGATGCTTGCGGAGCAGGTCCACGCGCTGCTCGAACGACTCGGGATCGAACGAACCGCCATCGTCGGGCACTCGCTGGGCGGGATGGTCGCGGCCGAGCTGTCGTTCCTGGTGCCGGGACGGATCTCGCAGCTCGTGCTGGTGAACCCGGCCGGGTTCCAGCAGCTTCCGTTCTGGTTGCGGGGGGCCGGCCACCTGTTGCTGCGCCCGGCGCTGCTCAGCCGCGTGCTGCCGCAGGTCTGGAAGGGGATCCTCGGCCTGACGTTCGGCGAGAAGAACGAATGGACGCGGGGGTTCGTGCGCAGCATCGAGGAGACCTTCCGGGTGGAGGACATCCACGGAATTGCGCGGGTGATTGCCGAGCTGCGCCATGACTTCCTCGATCGGGACTTCCTCGACCTGCTCAATCGGCTGGAGCCGCCGACGCTCCTGATGTGGGGCGCGGCGGACCTGCTCACGCCGGCGAAGGCGTTGCGGGCCACCGCCGAGCGGATGCGCAACGTGACGACGCACGAGATCCCGCGCTGCGGGCACCTGCCGATGATCGAGCGCCCGGAGACGGTCTTCGCGCTGCTCAAGGAGCACCTGCGGCCGGCCCCGGCGGAGGCCGAGCTGGTGGCGTTGCCGCGCCGGCCGGCTACCACGCCGCCACCGCC
>CAZMRP010000333.1:0-6167 GCA_964568275.1 uncultured Myxococcales bacterium | reverse complement strand
AGGGAGATACCGTTCTGCGGCTCTTGCCCGAGGCCGCGACGCCCCGGCGCGCCGCTGCGCGAGGCGCTCGCCGGCGTCGGCGGCCAGGGCATCCTGCTGGCCTCCCGCACCCTGGGCCAGGCCGCGCTCGACGAGGGGCTCCACGTCGTGATGAGCGAGATGCACGGGATGAGCCAGCGCGGCGGCGTGGTCGTGTCGACGGTGACCCTCGGCGACGCGCACGGCCCGATCGTGGCCGACGGCGACGCCGACGTGCTGGTGGGCTTCGAGCCGCTGGAGGCCGTGCGAGCCCTGCGCTTCTGCTCGGAGCGCACGCTGGCGGTGGTCAACCTGCACGAGGTGCCGCCGCCGTCGGTGGCGATGGGCGGGCCGCCGTATCCCTCGCCGGAGGCGGTGCGCACGGCGCTGGCCACCGCCTGCGGCCGCGTGGTGGCGCTGGACGCCGCGGCGCTGGCCGAACGCTCCGGCGCGCCCAGAGCGGCGAACGCCGTGGTGCTCGGGATGCTGGCGGCGACCGGCGTGCTGCCGTTCCCGGTGGAACGGCTCGAGGCCGCGATCCGCGCCTCGCTGCCGGCGACCCCCGACGCCGTGCTGGCGGCGTTCGCCGCCGGCCGCGCCGCGGCTTCCTGACGCCGGGCGCGGCGACGGCGCGCGGAGCGCAGGCCGTCCCTCGAGGACGGCAACCGGGGCCGGCCTACTCCCGCATCAGCAGCACCGAGCTGAAGGGCGCGAGCGTCAGCGTGCCGGAGCGCGTTGCGCCGTGCACGTCGACCCAGGTGCCGTCGAGCGGCACCACGCGGTCGGCGTTCGTCGCGTTGTACTCCAGGCGGAGGTGGTCGTCGGGGTCGACGGACCGCACCTCGGCCTCGTGGAGCTCGACGTTGTCGAACCACAGGGTGTTGTTCGTGCTGTCCGCGGCGCCGATGCTGAAGACGATCACGGCGTCCGTCTCCGTCGTCGGCGCGGCGAACACGACCTCCCGCTCGTGCCGCACGGTGGAGATCGGACCGTCGTCGACCTCGCTCAGCACGGTCCACGGGTCGCCGCGCTGCCTCAGGTAGACCCGGTAGGCGGAGCCGTCCGCGAGGGCGAGGCTGCTGAACCGCAGGACGTAGGTCCGCTCGGCCGAGACGGGCCCGACGCCCAGCGTCAACAGCGAGTTGCCGGTGGGGACCCTCGCGTCGAAGGTGACGGCGAGCGCGCCGCCGTCGAGGCGGGTCGCGTCGTGGGCCAGGGCGCAGTTCCCGACGTCGTTCCAGCAGGCGGTCCCGTCGATGCCGGTGTCGAAGCTCCCGTTGGCGAACAGGTTCGGGCCGAGCACGGCGTCGACCACGTGCGGCGCGAAGGTCACGGGCGAGGTGTGCGAGCCGGCGTCCTGGCCGGACAGCGCCTGCCATTCGGGGAGCGAGAGCGCCAAGGAATCCCAGCTGCCGACGATGCCCTGGATCGTGCGCTCGTCGTCGATCGGACGCACGTAGTGGTTGTCGTCGAAGCGGCCCCACAACTCGAAGTCGTTCGCGGCGTCGCTGGTGCGCGCCCAGAGGGTCGGCTGGTCCTGCGTCCGGGCGGCGAAGACGTTGCCGGTCATCGTGATCCCGCGGATCGTGACGCCGAGGCCGCTGTCCTGGAACCGCATCGCCTCGCGGCAATCGAGCACGGTGTTGTCGAGGATCTCGATGTTCTGCGATTCGTGGATGAAGATCCCGCCGCCGACGCAATGCTCGACGGTGTTGCCGCGCACGGTGACGCCGTGGAGCGTGTTGTAGTCGACGTAGATCCCGTTCGCCGCGCGGAGCGGCCGCCCGGGCGGCAGCCCGCCGGGCGCCCCGACGCCGTTGAGCACGATGTTGCCCTCGATCGTCATGTTGCTCGCCGCGGTCTGGCCGCCGTAGTAGATGCCGCCCCCGTCGACCATCATGAAGCAGTAGGTGTCGATGAGGTTGTGGCGGACGATCCCGTTCGTGTTGCCGTGGTTGATCGCGCTGTAGCCGGAGTTCAGGATCCGGTTGTTCTCCAGGACCGTGTTGTCGCCCCGCGAGGCGTAGATCCCGATGTGGGCCTGGGTGCTGGTCAACCCCAGCCCGGCGAACGTGCCGGTGTTCCGGATCGTGCAGCCGTCGACGTGCAGGTCGGGCGAGCCGGAAGCGTAGATCCCCTTGTCGTTCGAGTCGCTGATCTCGGTGGCCAGGATCGAGCAGTTCGTCGCGCCGCTGACGCGGATGCCGTAGTCTCCGGCGAAGGCGAGCTCGCAGTCGCGGATCGTGACGAAGTCGTTGCCGTTGCAGTCGATGCCCTGCCGGTTCGCCCCGGCGAACGCCAGCTCGTCGAAGGTGACGTGGTCCGTGCCCGGCACGAGCGTGACCAGCGTGTCGAGCGTCGCCACGTCCACCGCGTGGGCCGACGGGTCCTCGGCGCCGAAATACACGTACAACGTGCTCGTGCCGGGATCGTAGTACGACTCGCCGAAGGCATCGAGCGCGGCGCGCGAGTTCTGCACGAAGTACCCCCAGCCGTCCTTGAGGTCGTACTCCGCGGAGTCGGCCAGGCTGCTGGTGAACGCGAGCGTCGAGCCGGAATGCCCGACGATCGCGTTGCGCACGATCGCCCATTCGTTGGCCAGCAGCACCAGCTCGGCGCCGGTCCAGTCCGGCACGGCGGTCAGCTCGTCGTCGGTGATCGAGGCGCGCTCGACGTGCGATTCGTAGTACGCCCACTCGCCCTCGTTCGGCCAGCGGCCGAGGCCGTACTGCACGCCGTCGACGACGACCACTTCGGGCGGGGATTCGCACTCGACGACCCGGGAGTGGACGCCGCCGCCCTCGGCGGTCCAGCCCGCGACGCGGGTGAACCCCGTGAGCACCGGCCGCGGCCCCGCGCCGTAGGCGGCGATGGTGATCGGGCTCCCCGCGGTCCCGGACCGGCCGACGTGGAGCGTGCCGCGGAACGCGTCCCCCCGCCGGAAGGCGACGCGTTGCCCGGGCTCGAGGCTCGCGAACTCCGCGTTGAGCTTGTCGATCGTCTGCCAGGCGGTCTCGGGGCTGCGGCCGTCGGCCGCGTCGCTCCCCTCGGCGCTGACGTGGTAGTCGGCCGGCGGATCGCACTCGCGGCACGGCCCGCCGCAGTCGATCCCCTCCTCGCCCTGGTTCTGGACGCCGTCCTCGCAGCTCGCGCAGGGGTCCGCCTGGGGCACGCCCGCGCAACAGTAGCCCGCGTCGACCGTCGTCCCGCCGCAGTCGCAGGTTCCCGTCACGGCGCCCTCGGCGCAGGCGACCGGCGCGGTGACGGTGGCCCAGCGGCAGGCCCGGTCGCAGTACCGGCAGTCGCCGCCGGCGGGCGGCGTGCAGGCCACGCCGTTGGCCGACCCCTCGTCGCACTGCTCGTCGCCGTCGAGCGTGCCGTTGCCGCAATCGTCGCCCCCGGCCTCCGGACCGCAGGCGCAGGCGACGAGGACCGGCGCGACCAGCGGGAAGATTCGCACCCAGGGCACGAGCGTGGCGTGACGCATGACGAGGACCTCCCATCGACCGACGGGGCCACTCTAGCACGCGGTCGACGCATCGCCAGACGCCGCGCGGCCCGGTCGGATGCCGCGGCGGCACCGCCCCGCGGCGCGCGGCTTCCCTTTCGCCCCCGCCTGGGGTACTCAGGGCCCCTTTCGCCGGAGGGTTCTCGCGCGTGCTTCCCCTGCTCCGACTGTCCGACGTCAGCCTCTCGTTCGGCGGTCGTGCGCTGTTCGAGCACGTCTCGCTGACGGTCGACGCGGGCGAGCGCCTGGGCGTGATCGGTCGGAACGGCTGCGGGAAGACGTCGCTGCTGTCGGGCCTCGCCGGCGAGCTGCCGTTCGACGAGGGCGAACGCTGGATCGCGAAAGGCGTCCGGCTCGGGTGGGTCGTGCAGGAGCCGGCCTTCCCGGCCGGGCTGACCTGCCGCGAAGCGGTCGAGGCGGCGCTGCGCCGCCTGCCCGCCGCGCCCGACGAGGACGCGACGGACGCCGACGTGCGCGTCACCAAGGCCCTGGCGCTGCTCGGCTTCGCGGCGACCGACCAGGCCGTCGAGACGCTGTCCGGCGGGTGGCGCAAGCGCCTGGCCATCGCCTGCGCCCTGGTGTCGGACCCCGACGTCGTGCTGCTCGACGAGCCGACGAACCACCTGGACCTCGAGGGCATCGTCGCGCTCGAGGAGCTGATCCGGTCGCACCGCGCGGCGTTCGTGCTGGTGACCCACGACCGCGCGTTCCTCGAGCGCACGGTCACGCGGATGGTCGAGCTCGACCGGCGCTACCCGGGCGGGACCTTCACGCAGGTCGGCAGCTACTCGCGCTTCCTCGAGAAGCGGGCGGAGCTGCTGGCCGGCCGCGCGCAGTCGCTGGAGTCGCTCGACAACCGCGTGCGGCGGGAGATCGAGTGGCTGAAGCGCGGGCCGAAGGCGCGGGCGACCAAGGCGCAGGGGCGCATCGACGAGGCGCACCGCCTGATGGACGAGCTGGCCCGCATGCGGGCCGACGAGCAGGTCGGGCGCGCCGAGCTCGACTTCGCCGCCTCGGGACGCCGGACCAGGCGCCTGGTGGTGGCCCGGCAGCTGGGCTGCGCGCTGGGCGGGCGGCGGCTGATCGACGACCTGGACCTGGTGCTGGGGCCGGGCCGGCGCCTGGGGCTCGTGGGCCCCAACGGCAGCGGCAAGACCACGCTGCTGCGCCTGCTGGCCGGCGAGTTGCAGCCCGACCGGGGCGAGCTGCGCCTCGCCGAACACGTGCAGGTGGTCACCTTCGACCAGCACCGCCGCGAGCTGGACCCCGACCAGACCCTGAAGGAGGCCCTGGCGCCCGAGGGCGACGCGGTGGTCTACCGGGGACGGCAGCAACACGTCGTCGGCTGGGCCGCGCGCTTCGGCTTCGACGCCGGCACCCTGGCCCAGCCGGTGGGGCGCCTGTCGGGCGGCGAGCGGGCCCGCGTGCAGATCGCGCGGCTGATGCTCCGGCCGGCCGACGTGCTGCTGCTCGACGAGCCGACCAACGACCTGGACATCGCGACGCTCGAGGTGCTCGAGGAGAGCCTGGTCGACTTCCCCGGCGCGCTGGTGCTGGTCAGCCACGACCGGTTCCTGCTCGATCGCGTGTGCACCACGCTGCTGGCGCTCGACGGCGCGGGCGGCAGCTCGTACCACGCCGATCTGGCGCAGTGGCAGGCCGCGCTGGAGGAGCGGCGCGCCGCCGCCCCCCGGGCCTCGAAGCCCCCGCCGCCGCCCCGCCCCAAGGCGGCGCAGAAACCGCTCTCGTGGAAGGAGAAGCGCGAGCTGGAGGGGATCGAGGCCGCGATCGAGGCCGCGGAGGCCCGCCTGGCCGAGGCCGGGCGCGCGCTCGACAATCCGGCGGTCGCCTCGAACGCGGTGGACGCCGAGCGGTGGTTCAAGGCGCAGCTCGCGGCGCGCGCCGAGGTGGATGCGCTGTACGCCCGCTGGGCGGAGCTCGAGGCCCGGCTGCCGTAGTCGGCCGGCGGCTACTTCGCGACCCGCTCGAGCCACCGGACCATGAACAGCATGGTCCCCATGGAGAGCGCGCAGGCGACGACGAAGACCATCCAGGTCATCCAGATCGGGACGGAGTCGTAGAGGATCGCGCCGATGAACAGCAGCTGGTTGCCGATGGCGGTGGCGCCCAGCCAGCCGCCCTGCATGATCCCCTGGTGCTGCGGCGGCGCGACCTTGGAGACGAACGAGATGCCGAGCGGACTGATGAACAGCTCGGCGACGGTGAGGATGAAATAGGCGCCGATCAGCAGGAACGGCGTCACCTTCTCCGCCTCGGCCATCCCGCCGGCGGCGACCACCGCGGACTTGTCGGGCAGGCCGAGCGAGCCGAGCGCCATCACGAGGTAGGCGGCGCCGGCGATGGCCATGCCGAGCGCGATCTTGCGCGGCGTGGAGGGCTCCTTGCCCTTCGCGCGGAGCCAGCCGAACACGGCCATGATGATCGGGGTGAGCAGCACGATGAACAGCGGGTTGATCGACTGGAAGATCTCGGCGCCCTGGATGGTGACGAAGCCGAGGTCGACGTAGAGGGCGGACAGGTCGGTGTAGTCCTTCGCGAAGTAGGTCAGCGTGAGCCCGTTCTGGTGGAACGAGAACCAGAAGAAGATCACGATCCCGAACACCGCGAAGGCGACGGGCTC
>CAZMRP010000332.1:0-6186 GCA_964568275.1 uncultured Myxococcales bacterium | reverse complement strand
GCTCGTCCATGCCGAGGATGGCGATGATGTCCTGCAGGTCCTTGTAGCGCTGCAGCACCACCTGCGTCCGCCGCGCGACTTCGTAGTGTTCGTGGCCGATGATGCGGGGGTCGAGCAGGGTCGAGGTGGAGTCGAGCGGATCGACGGCGGGGTAGATGCCGAGCTCGGCGATGCGGCGCGAGAGCACCGTGGTGGCGTCGAGGTGCGAGAACGCCGTGGCCGGGGCCGGGTCGGTCAGGTCGTCGGCGGGGACGTAGATCGCCTGTACCGACGTGATCGAGCCCTTCTTCGTGGAGGTGATCCGCTCCTGCAGCTCGCCCATCTCGGTGGCCAGGTTGGGCTGGTAGCCGACGGCGGAGGGCATGCGGCCGAGGAGCGCGGAGACCTCGGAGCCGGCCTGGGTGAAACGGAAGATGTTGTCGATGAACAGCAGCACGTCCTGGCCCAGCTCGTCGCGGAAGTACTCGGCGGCGGTGAGGGCCGAGAGGGCCACGCGGAGGCGGGCGCCGGGCGGCTCGTTCATCTGCCCGTAGACCAGCGCGGTCTTGGAGATGACGGCCGAGCCGTCCTGGAGCTTGGACTCCTGCATCTCGCGGTACAGGTCGTTGCCCTCGCGGGTCCGCTCGCCGACGCCGCCGAACACCGAGACGCCGCCGTGCTGCTTGGCGACGTTGTTGATCAGCTCCATGATCAGGACCGTTTTGCCGACGCCGGCGCCGCCGAACAGGCCGATCTTGCCGCCGCGGCGGTAGGGAGCCAGCAGGTCGACGACCTTGATCCCGGTCTCGAACATCTCGACCTTCACGTCCTGGTCGATGAACGGCGGGGCGAGGCGATGGATCGGATAGAACTTGTCGGCCTCCACCGGACCGCGCTCGTCCACCGGCTCGCCGATCACGTTGAGGATCCGGCCGAGGGTCCCCTTGCCGACGGGCATCAGGATCGGCTCGCCGGTGTTGAGCACGGGCAGGCCGCGGGAGAGGCCCTCGGAGGAGTCCATCGCGATGGTGCGCACGGTGCGCTCGCCGAGGTGCTGGGCCACCTCGAGTACGAGGTTCCAGGGTTTGTCGGAGATGCCCTGGTTGGTGACCTTGAGCGCGGTGAAGATCTCGGGCAGATCGCCGCCTTCGAAGTAGACGTCGACGGCGGGGCCGATCACCTGCACCACCTTGCCGTGCGGACGCTCGCCGCCGGCGGTCTTGGGCGTCGCGGGCGGCGGCACGGGGGGTTTCGGCGCCGCGGGGGGCGGGACCGGGGGTTTCGGCGCTGCGGGGGGCGGGACCGGGGGTTGCTGGGTGCTCATCGTCGTACCTCTCGTCCGTCGCTACTTCATCAGCCCCGCGGCACCCGCCATCACCTCGAGCAGCTCCTTGGTGATGCCGGCCTGGCGCGCGCGGTTGGCCTGCAGGGTCAGGGTATCGATCATCTCGTCGGCGTTCTTGGTGGCGTTGTCCATGGCGGTCATCCGCGCGCCGAACTCGCTGGCCACGCTCTCCAGCAGCGCGCGGTAGACCTCGAGCTCCACGTACATCGCCGGCAGGCGGTCGAGCAGCGCCTGCTTGTTCGGCTCGAAGATGAACTCGCCGGCCTGGTGGTCGTCGGTGGTGTCCTCGGGCTTGATCGGCAGCAGCTGCTCGACGACGACCTTCTGCGTCATCACCGACTTGAACTCGTTGTAGATCAGGAACACCGCGTCGAAGCCGCCGGTGGTGTATTCGCGGATGATGCTGCGACCGATCTCGGCGGCCTTGGCGTAGTTGAGGTTCTCGAAGACGCCGGTGATCTCGCGACGGATCGTCACCGGGCGGCGCCGCAGGTAGTCGCGGCCCTTGCGGCCGATCACGTCCAGCACCACCGCGCAGTCCGCCGAGGCGCGGGTCTAGGCCTCGCGCTCGGCGGTGCGGTTGATGTTCGAGTTGAAGCCGCCGCAGAGGCCGCGGTCGGAGGTCAGCACGACGAGCAGCACCTTGGCGGGCGGCTCGCGGCGCGCCAAGAGCGGGTGGTCGGACTGTTCGGTGCGGCCGGCGATGGCCGACAGCACCTCGATGGTGCGGCGGGCGTACGGCCGGAGCTGCTCGATGTTCTGCTGGGCGCGGCGCAGGCGGGCGCCGGCGACCATCTTCATCGCGCGGGTGATCTTCTGCGTCGAGCGCACGGAGCCGATGCGGCGGCGGATGTCCTTGAGGTTCGGCACCCCTGCCTCCCGTGCGCGCCTAGGCGCCCTCGGCGGAGAACTTGTCCTTGAACGCGTCCAGTACCTCGCGGACCTTCGCCTCGACTTCGGGCGTCAACGTCCGCTTCTCGCGGATCGTCTCCAGCACCTCGGGGTGCTTGGCGTCGGCGAAGGCCAGCAGGTCCTTCTCGTAGCGCTTGACGGCCGAGACGGGGTAGCCGTCGAGGTAGCCGCGGGTGCCGGCGTAGATCAGGAGGATCTGCTTGGCGACGGGCATCGGCACGTACTGGTCCTGCTTGAGCAGCTCGACGAGCCGCTCGCCGCGGGCCAGCTGCTTCTGGGTCGCGGCGTCGAGGTCGCTGGCGAACTGGGCGAAGGCGGCCATCTCGCGGAACTGGGCGAGGTCGATGCGCAGGGTGCCGGCGATCTGCTTCATCGCCTTGATCTGGGCGTTGCCGCCGACGCGCGAGACCGAGATGCCGATGTTGACCGCGGGACGGACGCCGGCGAAGAACAGGTCGGTCTCGAGGAAGATCTGGCCGTCGGTGATCGAGATCACGTTGGTCGGGATGTAGGCCGAGACGTCGCCGGCCTGGGTTTCGATGATCGGCAGGGCGGTGAGCGAGCCGCCGCCGCGCTCGTCGCTCATCTTCGCCGCGCGCTCGAGCAGCCGGCTGTGGAGGTTGAACACGTCGCCCGGGTAGGCCTCGCGGCCCGGCGGCCGGCGGAGCAGCAGCGAGAGCTGGCGGTAGGCCACGGCGTGCTTGGACAGGTCGTCGTAGATCACCAGCGCGTGCTTGCCGTTGTCGCGGAACCACTCGCCGATGGTGCAGCCGGCGTAGGGGGCGAGGAACAGCAGCGGCGCCGCCTCGCTGGCGCCGGCGCAGACCACCGTCGTGTACTCCATGGCACCGGCGCTCTTCAGCTTGTCCACGACCTGGGCCACGGTGGACTGTTTCTGGCCGATGGCGACGTAGATGCAGAACACGTCCTGGCCGCGCTGGTTGATGATCGTGTCGGTGGCGATGGCGGTCTTGCCGGTCTGGCGGTCGCCGAGGATCAGCTCGCGCTGGCCGCGGCCGATGGGGATCAACGCATCGATGGCCTTGAGCCCGGTCTGGAGCGGCTCCTTCACACCCTGGCGGAGCACGATGCCGGGGGCCTTCAGCTCCACGCGTCGGCGCTCCTGGGCCTCGATGGGGCCCTGGCCGTCGATCGGCTCGCCGAGCGCGTTGATCACCCGCCCGACCACCGACAGCCCGACGGGGACGTCGGCGATGCGGCCGGTGCGGCGCACCATGTCGCCTTCCTTGATCTCCCGGTCCTCGCCGAAGAGGACGACGCCGACGTTGTCCTCCTCGAGGTTGAGCACCATCCCGGTGACGTGGTGCGGGAACTCGACGAGCTCGCCGGCCATCGCGTTGTCCAGGCCGTAGACGCGGGCGATGCCGTCGCCGACCTGCAGCACGGTGCCGGTCTCGGTGACCTCGACCTTCTGGTCGAATTCCTCGATCTGCTTCTTGATGATCCGGGAGACTTCCTCGGCCTTCAGCTGCATCGCATCCTCCGCAACCCCGTCACAGGCCCGGCACCGCCTCGGTCCCCGCCGTCAGCTGCTCGCGCAACCGCGCCAGCGCGGCCCGCAGCGAGCCGTCGTACAGCGTGTCCCCCACGCGGGCGACGACGCCGCCCAGGATCTCGGGGTCGACCTTCCGCTCCACCGTCAGCTTGCGCGCGCTCAGCGTCTCCAGCCGCGCCTGCAGCCGGCGGTGGAAGTCCTCGTTCATCGGCGCCGCGGTGGTCACCACCGCCCGCGCGCGCCCCGTCCGCTCCTCGACCATCCGCTCGAAGGCCCGCGCCACGTCCGGCAGCAGCGTCACGCGGCCCTTGCGCAGCAGCAACCGGGCGGCGGAGCGGGTGGCCGGGGAGGCCGGCAGGCGGTCGAGGATCTCGTCGAACAGCTTCTCGCGGCGCGCCAGCGGCACCTGGGGATTGGCCAGTGCGGGTCCCAGCGCGGGGCTGGCGGTCAGGGTCTCGCCCAAATCCTTCCACTCGCGCTGCAGCGCCGGAAGGTTCTGCTTCTCCTCGGCGAGCGCCAGGAGCGCCCGGGCGTAGCGCACGGGGATCGAGCCGGTGGTCATCGGGGCTGCGCCTCCTGCGCCTCGAGGCGCTTGAGGAACTCCTCGGCCAGGCGGGACTGGTCCGTCGGGGTCAGCCGTTGCGCCAGCGCGGCCCCGGCGTCGCCCAGCGCCTGCTCGACGATGCGTGCGCGCAGCTCGACCCGGGCGCGCCGCTCCTCCTCGCGCGCCGCCAACTCCGCCTCGCGGCGGATCTTCGCGGCGCGGACCTCGGCGTCGGTCAGCAGCCGGTCCCGCTCGTCGAGGCCGATCCGCAGCAGGTCGTCGCGCAACGTCTTGAGCTCGTCGTCGATGTGGCGGGCGCGGGTCTCCAGCCCTTGCAGCTTGCCCTCGCTCCGCAGCTTCTCCTCCCAGGCGCCGTCGACCTCCACCTGGACCTTGCGCTGCCGCTCGGCGAGGAACTCCCGCATCGGTCGCTTGCCGAAGTGCACCAGCAGCCAGAGCAGCAGGGCGAAGTTGATCACGAGCGCCAGCACCGGCGCGGTGTGGCGGTCGGCGAAGTCGACCCAATTGAGCTTCAGCTCTCCGTGGTGTGCGTCGCCGTGCTCCGTGGGGGCGTGCGCGCCGGCCGTCGCGGCCGGCTCGGAGGCCGCGGCGGGGGCCGCGGTCGCCAGGACCAGCAGGGCGCCGAGCACCGTCACGAAACCGACGAACCGATGGTCGATGTGCACCGCTGCACCCCTGACCCCCCGGTTCGGCAACCGCAGCTGTCGGCGCTACAGCGGGCGTCCGGCGAGCCGTCCGGCAATCGCCGTCGCCAGCCCGCGAGCCTCCGAGCCCGCCTCGCGTTCCGCCTCCGCCCGCTTCGCCGCCACCGTCCGCCGGGCCGCTTCGGCGACCCGCGCCGCCTCGTCCTTGGCCGCCTGCAGAATCTCGTGTTCCCGCTGCTTCGATTCCAGCCGCAGCCGCTCGCGCTCCACCGCCGTGTCGGCCTTCGTGGCGGCCACCGCGCGGTTCAGCTTCTTGAGCCGTGCCTCGGCGTCGACCTCCAGCCGCTGCGCCTCGTCGCGCAAGCCCTGGGTCTGCCGGCGGCGCTCGTCGATCACACGCAGCAGCGGCTTGAACACCAACCCGCGCAGGACCAGGAAGCACAGCACGAACAGGAGCGCCTGGAGCGCCAACGTCGCATCGATGTCGATGATGGACCGGGAAGAGGCCCAAACCACGGCGGCGAGGAACGTCATCGAGCGCGACCTACTACCAGACGGGTGCACGAAGGTCAAGCGATCCCGGGGAGTCGAGGAAGTCGCGGCCTCGGGCAGCGGGACGGGTCGTCCGCCGAACGCTTCGAGGGTGGAGGTCGGTCAGCGGCGCTTCTGTCCGGGGACTGAGGGGACGACCTGCACGGGCGGCCAGGCCTGGAACGGCGGAGGGGGAACGGACGAGGCGGTCGCCGCGGCGGACGGAGCGGGGGGGATGTAGGAGGCGGGCGGGGCGCTTCCGGGCGGCGCCGGTTCGGTCTCGACGTACGGCGGCGGCGGGCCGTCGGCCGGCTCGCAGGTGCCGTCCCCCTCGTCGCCGGCCCGCATCTGGCACCGGCCGTCGAACTGCACGCCCTTGCCGATGAACAGGGAAGGGGACTCGATGTTCCCGAGCAGTCGGCCTGGGGCGTGGAGCTCGACCGACTCCCGCGCGCGGATGTTCCCCACCACGGTGCCGCCCTTGATGATCAGCGTCCCGGCCTCGATCTCGGCCTGGACCTCGGCCCCGTCGCCGATGATCAGCGTGTGGGCGGTGAAGATCTCGCCGTGGAACCGCCCGTCGATCCGCACGGTCCCCTCGAAGGTCAGCTTGCCCGTGAAGTCGGTTCCGTGGCCCAACAGGGCGGTGATCTCGCCCGGCTCGCTCGCCATGCTCGCACTCCGTCCCGCGCGC
>CAZMRP010000331.1:0-6192 GCA_964568275.1 uncultured Myxococcales bacterium | reverse complement strand
CCGGATGGACGGATGCCTCGGCGGAAACCAAACCGGCGTCGGATTTCCTACGCTCGCGACCGGCCGCTTGACACCGCCCAACCTCGGTGGGACCCTCAGGATGCGGGCCCGGGTCAACAACCCGCGCCCGCGCCCCGACTTGCGGAATTGTCCGGCGGGATCTGGGGGATCATGACAGGTAACCGCAAGAAGCAGGGGAGCGAGCATGACATCCAAGGTCGGGCGGGCGTTCGGTGGAGAAGTCGCGGTTCTGACGATCGGGCTTGCGCTTGCGGTAGGAACCGGCTGCGAATCTGACGTAGGGGATCTGGGTCAGGTTCAGGCGGCGACGACCGGTGAGCCCGAGGAATCATCGAGTACACCACTCGAGACTGCGGCTCCGGTGTCGTTCGATCGTATCCAGGCGCTTGACTCCGCCTACCGATCGTCCGCAGTCGCACCGCCGGTCGCCCCAGGGGCAGCCTCCGACCCGCCTCAACTCGGCTTTCAGTTTTCGAGGCGCGGCGTCGTGCGGGCGATCAACGGGCCCGGCATGGCGATCCCCGTGACCGGCGTCGTTGTCGGCACGACGCGTCCGGATGACGCTGCGCGGACGTTCCTCGGCGAATGGGCCGACCTGTTCGGCCTACGCGACCCCGCGCGGGAACTCCAGTTTCTTCGGACCACGACCAACGCCGCTGGCGAGGAATTCGTTCGCTTCGACCAGCGCACCGCCTCCGGCCGCCCTGTGTTCGCCCACGGCATGATCGTCACCCTCAACCGAGACCTACGCGTGGCCGGCGTTTCCGGACTTCTCCTCGCCGACCCACCCGACGGCACACCTCGCGTTCCGGCCGTCGAGGCGCAAGATGCTGCCACCAGGGCTCTCGGCCGTCCGTACCGACAAGTGAGTACGCCCACCCTCGGCGCATTCGACCCCGAAGTCTTCGGCGACAGGCCCGGTGCCGCGCGGATGGCCTGGCAGGTCGACGTCGAAACGGACGAGCCGGGGATCTGGCGCTACTACGTGGACGCCGAGACCGCTGCCGTTCTGCTGGTCTTCGACGTTCTCGCTCGGGATCAGAAGCGCGACGTCTACTGGCTCGATCACGCACTCGACCCCAGCGCCGGCACGTTGATCTGGCGCTACAACCCACCCTATGATTATGGTAGCCGCCCCGGCACATCCCAGCAGATCCTTGACGCCAACACCGCGGCCTGGAACTACTACTCGGGACGGCACGCTCGGGATGGTTGGGACAACGGGCAGTGCGGCGTAGCCGGTTGCCCGTGCACCGACCCGACCTGCCACCGACTCCGAACGAAATCGGACCAGGGAGCAGTAGGTGGATCCAACGCGTGGTGGAGCGAAACGTACTGCATGGCCTACTTCCAGGACCGCGCCGCATGCAATGACGTCGTCGGGCACGAGGTCACGCACGGCGTGGATTGGGTCGAGGCGAACCTCAAGTCCAACCGCGTCGGGCAGACGGGGTCGCTGAGCGAGTCCTTCCCGGACATCTTTGGCGAGTTCATCGAGCGGTACGCGGGCGGTGTTCCGGACTGGCGGCAGGGCACGGGCGGCACGTGCTTCCCAGTCCGGAACATCGAGAATCCGGAGAATCCGGGTCCGGGCTGCGGCTCATGCCCGGTCCAGCCCGCACACTTCCTGAACTACAACCGGAACGGGGACGACATATATAGGAACATGGGGATCCCAAACAAAGCGGGCTGGTTGCTCGGGAGAGAGCCCGGCCTGGGCGCCGTGACGTTCGCGGGCATCACCGTCACGGGGATTGGGGAGAGTGACGCCAGCAGAGTGTGGTACGACACGCTGGCGAATAGGCTGAGTGAAAGTTCCAATTTCCGTGTCTTCCGCAACGCGATCATCAGCGCGGCTGCATCCCTGTTCGGCGTCGGCGATAACAAGTACGTCCAGGCGTTGCGATCAGTGGATGCGGTCGGGATCTGGAGCTCGGACTACTGGCTGAGCTTCGATTCGGATCGGCGAGTGGCGCTTGCCCGGTTCACCGTGTCGGGAGAAAGCCGTCGCTACCTGCTGTACAAGGAAGTGGCTGGCACGGATCCAGACCTGTACGCGAGATACACCACCAGCTGCATCTACTGTGGCGGTGGTTGGTCTGCCGCCACGCACGTAGACTACACTGGCGCAGGGCCCGGCGCCGCGGTGTTCGACAGCAAGTTGTGGGTCTTCTTCAAGTACGATCTAAACAGCAACCTCTACTACCGGACACTCGACTCCAGCGGGACCTGGAGCGCGCGAACTGCTCCGACGGGAAGCCTTACGACGGATAACGATGTCGCAGCGGTGGTCTTCAACGGGAAGCTCCACGTGTTCTACAAGGTCGTGGGAACCGGCGCGCGATCGCTGAAGTACAACACCTGGACACCGGCTTCTGGCTGGCTGGGGCCTTATGATACGGGTGCGACTTCGGAAACAGGCCCCGCGGTGGCTGCGACGCTGGGCGACAAGTTGTGGCTCGTCTATCTTCGCGATACCACAGCCGGCAACTTGCGATACCGTACACTGACAACCGGCGGGGTCTGGAGCGACGAGGTTACGCCTCCTCGCCAGCACAGCGCTGCTCTTGTGGGGAGCCCCGCGGCGTACGTTTACCTCAACCGGCTCCATGTCGCGGGACGAAGTGCCGCGAACGACTTGGTGTTCTCGGGCTACTGCCCGAGCGGAGCCGGCTGTTACTATCGCATCGACGACTGGAGCCAGTCGGTCGTCTTGGACATGGGCGGGCGCGCCTCCCCGTGCCTCTGGGACGAGGGATTGAACAACCTCTACATGTTCTATCGGTCGACTGGTTCAAACGCACTCTGGTGGAACTACAAACGCTCCGAGTAGACGTGCGGCCGGGATCTGTTGCAGGGCAGCCCTACGATGCTTCGGAATTCTGGGCAGCACGTGCGCCGACGAGTCTGGGCCGGCCGGCCGGCTTTTCAGACGCAGTCAGCCAGCGCTCGGCCCTTGGCGGAGGTTTTCGAGCCGTCGGCCGCGTTGCTTGCGTCTAGGTCCTCCTTGCCGCTTGGAGGGCAACTCTCGTCCGCCGCCGTCATCCTCGTCCTGGCGTTTCACTTATTGGCGGTCCTCTCTTGTGGCGCGAACGCCGATCGAGCGTCCGACGATGGGGCAGATTCGATGAGCGACCTGCCGTCTTTTCCTGACGACGTCCCGACGCCGGATACGGCACCCGAGGACTCGCCCGAGGATTCCGCGTGGCCCGACTCGTGTTGCGGCGACGACGATGCCGATGTTGCCGATGAGTCCGCAACCGATGGCGATTCTCGAGAGGCCGAAGACGCGCGGACCGATGCGCTGGCGCCTCCGAGCACGGGCTGTCCAGCACGGGGGCTGGAGACCTGCAACGCGGTCGATGACGACCACGATGGATCGACCGACGAAGGTCTCTGGTGCTGGGTGACTTCAGACCTTCCGACAACGAACATGCGGGCCGTTTCTGCGTCGGGTCCGGACAGTGCATTCGTGGCGACTGAGAATGGCACGCTGCTCGAGTGGGACGGCACGGCGTGGTCCACACTCTGCCTCGACACCACCGCCTACCTCGCCTCCGTCGCTGCCCTCTCGCCGACCGACATCTGGGCTGCGGGTTCTGCGGGGGGGGTGACTGGCTACCTGGCTCACTGGGATGGGGCTGCGTGGAGGCCCTACCTGCCGGGCGCAGGCTACGGCATGTTCCGCGGCCTGCGTGCGTTCGCTCCAGCCGACATCTGGGTGATCGGGGGGGCGATCTTCGGTTCGCCGGACCCCGAGTTCGAGTTGTTGCACTGGGATGGAGCTTCTTGGTCAGGGGCATGTGCTGTGACGGGACAGCTATGGGCCGTCGACGGCTCCTCTTCCTCGGACATATGGGCCGTGGGTCAGAACCGGGTGGTCCACTGGGACGGCGCCACATGTTTTGTTGACACTACGGCTGACACGTACATGGGAGTCGCGTCGCTCCGCCCGGACGACGTTTGGCTAGGCGGCGCCGGCTGGTTCCGCCACTGGGACGGCTCGTCTTGGTCCGACACCCTGAGCCCGGTCTTCGGGGGGCCGCCCAGCTTCTTCGGGATCACATCCGAGGACATCTGGGCCGTCGGATACGGGGGAGGAATCGCGCACTTTGACGGCATGCTCTGGTCTCCCCGTGCTTCAGGGACGACGGAAGCCCTTTCGGACGTGGCCGGGACGGGTCCTTCGGACGTATGGGCGGTGGGTTGGGCCGGGACGGTGATCCGCTGGGACGGAGGCACTTGGTCATCGTACTCGCCGGTGAGCCGTGATTTGTGGGGCATTTGGGGAGCTTCGGGCGACGACGTTTGGGCGGTGGGTGCTGGGGGCACGGTCCGCCACTTCGATGGGGCAGACTGGTCAACGGTTGCGGGCGCGAGGGCGGCGGACCTGTACGGCGTTTGGGGCTCCAGCACGGACGACGTGTGGGCGGTGGGGGCGGGTGTGATTCTGCATTGGGGAGGTGTGTCGTGGGCGGTTGTAGCTTCCCCGGAGACCTGTCGTTTGGCGAGCGTCGCGGGGAGTGAAAGAAACGACATCCTGGCCGTGGGTAACGACTGCGCGATGCGCTGGGATGGTACGGCTTGGGCCTCCGTCGCCGTTCCAGAGCCCAGCGGCACGCTGCTCCTGGACGTATGGCTGGCCGAATCCGGCGCCGGATGGGTCGTGGGCAGTGACGATGCGTTCATGTCCGGCATCGTGCTCCGCTGGGACGGTCATGCTTTGACACCGGTCGCGGGTCCGTGGGATGTTCCAGTTACGGCGGTTTGGGGCTTCGATGATCGCGACGTGTGGTTTGCTACTGAAACCAGCCTCGTCCACTGGGACGGCACGGCGTTCGACGAGGTTCTTCGAGGGAGCGTCTTCGGGCCTTTCCGCGCGGTGTGGGGAGCAAGGGCAGACGACGTGTGGGCGGTGGCCCAGGGCGGCATCCTCCATTGGGACGGCCGTACGTGGGTCGAGTGCGCGTGCGTTCCGCTGACGGTCACGAATCCCGCGCTGTGGGGGGAGTCCGGGCTGGACGTGTGGTTGGTGGGTGACAACGGCACGCTGCTGCGGCGGAGGGAGTAGCTCGCGGATGGGGGGGCTGTGCTGTGCCATCGATTCTTCCGGCCAGGCGAGTAGGACATCCGACGGCATTTCGATCTGGAACCGCTGGAGATCGCTGACGGCGGACGCCGACCGAGGGTATCCGTCTGGAGACAATCGTCGAAAAGCGCGGGGGAGCGATCGTGGGGAGCGCGGGATTTCGCTCGCGCCGGTTTCTTGCCCGCCCGGTCGCCGCGACGTAGACCCGGTCTGACGGCAGCCGGATAGGCGGCCGGCTGGAGCGGTCACCCCAGCCGGCCGAGCGGCCCGACCGAAGAGGGATCGGATCCGCCCGGCAGACGGTTTCGCACGGTCCGACCCGCGTGTCCAGCATCACCGGTGCCGTCGGTGCACGTTGGTACCGCTGCGGCTGTCCATCTGCCCGCAGTGCCGGACCGAATTCGCGATCTGCCAGCCCTGCGATCGAGGTCATCGGTACTGCTCCCCTCCCTGCGCCCGATGGGCTCGCCGACAGAGTCTGCGGCGAGCCGGCCGACGGTACCAGCACACCCAACGCGCGGAACAAGCGCTGGGAGATCGTCTCGCGGGAGTTCGCGGACGTGAAGGCGGCGCTCTTGCAGCAGCTGACCAACGGCGGGCAGCCGATCGTCCACGTCGCCGACGGCAATTTCGAGAACACCGGCGAGCTGCTGCTGGTGCACCGCCACGAGGGCCTGGACCTCGACCCGGCCTGGAGCGCGGAGACCCTCGCCGCGCTGTCGAAGCTCTGGTCGCGTGCCGCGAACATCATCACCGAGCGCGAGGGCAAGTCGGTCCGCCTGCGGCACGACGGCAACGAGCTGCAGCACTTCGACGCGTGAGGGCCCGCCGCCGATCCGGCCTGCCCTGAGCTTGTCGAAGGGCCGCCGGTCCGCCGGCGGAGCCGGTTGGATTCCGTGTGATTTCGCGGGCCCGCTGACCCCGGATCCGGGCATGGCACTCGCTTCCGGTCCTCCGGATGGCGATCTGCGCGTCCGCCGTCGCCTCGCGGTCGCTCCTGCCGACGGCCCCCACCGGCGCGTACCGCCCGCGGCGTCCGCAGGACACGCTGCTCCACCGCGTGGTGCGCGAGCACTTCCGGA
>CAZMRP010000330.1:0-6204 GCA_964568275.1 uncultured Myxococcales bacterium | reverse complement strand
GACGGTGGCCGATCATGTGCCACCGCAGGCCGGGAAGGTCGGCGAGCGCCGCGCGCTTGGCGGCCAGCTCCTGGGCGTAGTTCTCGCCGAAGTCGAGCTGTCCGGCGGCGCAGGCCGCCCGGACCTCGTCGGGGCCGCGGGTCTTGGAGACGGCGACCAGCGTGATGCCGGTCGGGTCGCGCCCGGCGCGGCGGGCCGCCTCGGCGATCGTCGCCCGCACCCGTGCCAGGCGCTCCGCCGTGCCTGCGGCCTGTCCGGAATCCGCGCCCATCCTCCCGGCTCCCGCTCAGCCCCAGCGCGGGCCCCAGCGCCGCTCGGCGAGGTCCTGGTCGTCGACGACGGGCCACAGGCGGGCGAGCGCGGGGCGGACCCTGCGTTCCTCGGGGACCGGGATCCCGGCGGCCCGTGCCCGGTCGAGGAACCCGCGGACGGGGAAGCCGACGACGTTCCACGCGTCGCCCTCCACCGCCTCGACGAACACGCCGGCGGCGCCCTGGATCGCGTAGGCCCCGGCCTTGCCCGCCCAGTCGCCGTCCCGCAGGTACTGCTCGAGGTCCGCCGGGCCGACCGGGCGGAAACGGACCGCCGTCGCCTCGACGAACGACACCAACTGGGCCGGTCCGCTCCAGATCGAGACGCCGGTCAGCACGCGGTGCGTGCGCCCCGAGAGCGCCTCGAGCATCGCCCGGGCGGCGGCGACGTCCTCGGGCTGGCCGAGCACGCGGCCGTCGACGAGCACGACGGTGTCGGCGCCCACGACCCACGGCGGTGCGGTCCGCAGCTCGAGCTGCGCCACGACGGCCCGGGCCTTGGCCGCGGCGAGCAGCCGTACGAACTGCTCGGGGTCCTCGCCCGCCCACGGCGCCTCGGCGATCTCCGGCGACACGGCCGCGAACCGCAGCCCGAGCGCCTTGAAGATCGCCCGCCGGCGCGGCGAGCGGGACGCCAGGACCATGTCCGGCGGTCGCGTGTCGCCGTCGTGCCCCCCGCCCATCGGATGCCTCCCGAGCCCCACCCTGCCCCAACCCGCTGTCCTCATCGGCACCGACTATACCACAGGGTCGCCGCCGGGCGACGGCGACCGTTCCGGGTTTGACGCGCCGCGGCGCCGGGGCGAGGATGCCGCTGCCGGCCGCCGGGGAACGGCGCGGCGGCGGGAGGACGCGATGCCCGAGACGACCGACCGGCACCCCGAGGTGGTTCGCGACCCGCACGAGCTGCGACGGCGGCTCGACGCCGCGCGGGCCCGCGGCCTGCGCATAGGCCTGGTGCCGACGATGGGGGCGCTGCACGAGGGGCACCTGGAGCTGGTGCGCCACGCCCGTGCGATCTCCGACCTCGTCGTCACCAGCATCTTCGTCAACCCGACCCAGTTCGGCCCGCGGGAGGACCTCGCGAGCTACCCGCGCGACCTCGAGCGGGACCTGCGGCTGCTGGCCGGCGTGCCGGCCGATCTGGTGCTCGCCCCGCCGGTGGAGGCGGTCTACCCGCCGGGCCATGCCACGACCGTGCACGTCGCCGGGCTGACCGACGGGCTGTGCGGAGCCTCCCGGCCGGGGCACTTCGACGGCGTCGCCACGGTGGTCGCCAAGCTGTTTTCGATGGTCGGGCCGTGCAGCGCGGTGTTCGGGCGCAAGGACTTCCAGCAACTCCAGGTCGTCCGTCGGATGACCGCGGACCTCGACCTGCCGGTGACGGTGGTCGGCCGGCCGACGGTGCGCGAGCCGGACGGTCTCGCGATGTCCTCGCGCAACCGCTACCTGGCGCCCGACGAGCGCCGCCGCGCCACGGCGCTGGTGGACGGCCTGCGGGCCGCCGCCGCCGCCTTCGGCGCCGGCGAGCGCTCGCCCGCGACCCTCGAAGGGCTGGTCCGCGCACGACTGGAGGGACGGGTCGACGACACCGACTACGTCTTCGTCGGCGACCCGGAGACGCTGCGACCGTTCGCCGGCCCGGTGCCGGCCGGCCGCACGGTGCTGGCGGCCGTCGCGGCGCGCGTGGGGCGCACGCGACTGATCGACAACGCCGAGCTGGGCGCGGACGACGTCGGCGTCCCGGCGGGCTAGCGGTCCTCCGGCTCGTAGCGCGACTCGCGCGGCAGCGCCGCCCGTCCCGCCTCGATCAACGAGCGGATGACGACGGTTTCCTCGGCCGTGTTCCGGCCGTGGGGGTCGGCGATCGAACGGAGGCTGAGCTCCTCGAGCAGGTCGAGCACCATCTGCAACTCGGCCAGCATCAGGCTCTCGTCGTTCGGCTCGTCGCCGCCGGTGCCGCGCACGTGCTCGACGAACGGGGTCACGCGACGGGTGCGCAGAGCCTCGAGGAACGCGTCGACCAGCGCGGAGATGCGCTCGAGGATCTCGGCGGGGCCGAGGGTCGTGGCGCCGCAGGGCCGGAAGGCGCTGAGCTGCGTGGCGATGATCTCGGCGATTTCGTCCCGCCCATCGACCACGCGCTCTTCGAACGGTCTCACGATCAGACCCCCTCCGGCGAGGCTGGAACCTAGCATGAGGGGGGCCTGGGGGGCTAGGGGGCGGGGCCCGGGTACGGGAGCCCGGGGCGGGATCTGCCGTGTTCTTGACCGATATGCGCCTGTTCAGTATGTTGACTGCAGCATGCGGGGCTTGACGAAAAGACAGCAACTCGTCCTCGAGTACATCCAGGAGTCGATCCAGCAGAACGGCTATCCGCCGACGCTGCGGGAGATCGGGGCCCACTTCGGCATCCGGTCGACCAACGGCGTCAACGACCACCTGCTGGCGCTCGAGCGCAAGGGGTTTCTGCGCCGGGAGGACATGAAGTCCCGGGCGCTGCGACCCACGGCGTTCGCCGGCAGCGTCCCGCGGGAGGTGCCGCTGGTCGGACGGGTGGCGGCCGGCCAGCCGATCCTGGCCATCGAGAACCTCGAAGGGACGCTGCGGCTCGACCCGGCGCTGCTGCCGGGCGACTCCGGAAGGTTCTTCGCCCTGCGGGTGCGCGGGGAGTCGATGGTCGGCGCGGGGATCTTCGACGGCGACATCGTCTTCGTCCGGCAGCAGGACGACGCGCCCTCGGGTTCGATCGTCGTCGCGACGGTCAACGACGAGGCGACGGTCAAGACGTTGCATCGCGACGGCGAGCGGCTGCGGCTGCAGCCGGCGAACCCGTCGGTCTCGCCGATCGTCGTGTCGCGCGACGACGGCCGTTCGGTGCGCATCCTCGGGATCGTCGTCGGCGTCTACCGCAAACTCGGCTGATTTCCGAAGTTCGTTGCTTTCGAAACCACCGTGCCGTATGGTCCACGGCGGCGCGAGGTGTCGCATGATGCATCGTCTCATCATGATCGCGGGACTGTGCGCGGCCTGTGTGGGCGCGGTCCGCTGCGGCGGAACCGACACGGGCCCGGCCAACCCGGCCGCGGGCGGGGACGACGAGGTGGCGCGGTCCTTCCTCCCGGAGGGCTCCCGCTGCGAGCAGGTCGTGCCGCCCGAGGTGTTGCAGGCCGGTTCGGCCGACCCGAACTGCACGCCGCGGGTCGAGTCGGTCGAGGCCGATCTGAACCAGGACGGCCACATGGACATGCGACGGGTCTACCTGCTGCCGTGCCCCACGATGCTCGGCGAGGACGTGCGGCCCGAGATCCTGTGCCGCGAGGCGGACCTCAACTACGACGGCCGGAAGGACATCTTCCGGCACTTCCGGGCGGGCGAGGCGACGCTCGAGGAACAGGACTGGAACTTCGACGGGATCATCGACGCGCGAGTGCACTTCGCCGGCGGCAACCCGCTCTCGGTGGAGTTCGACCGCTCCGGGAACGGCCGGTTCGACATGCAGGTGCTGCTGCAGGAGGGCCGCGTGCGCCGGGTGAAGGTGGACGCGGTCGGCGACGAGCACTACGACATCTACGAGACCTACGAGATCCAGCCGGACAGCGGGGAACCCCGCCTCATCTCCATCGGATACGACCTGCAGGGCGACGGTTCGATGGACCGGTTGGTGAGCGCGGGCCCGGCCGAAGGGAGCGACGAGGCCGCGGCCGTCCCGACACCCGCTCCCGGGGAGGAATGACCGTGTTGCGAGGCGTCAGTGCCGTCGCGGGACTCATCGCCGCCTGCCTGCTGCTCTCGGGCTCGACCTGCGACGACGAAAGCTCGACGAGAGGCGGCACGACCCCGTCCGCGCGGGGCCGCGAGGCCCCGCCCATCGAGGGCGGCTGTCCCGACGGCTCGCCGATCCTGACGGTCGACATGAACCGCGACGGGGTCGTGGACTTCCAGGTCGTCGACGAGGACGGGGGCACCTGCCGTTCCGCCGACCTGAACTTCGACGGCGTGTTCGACCTGTTCCGCCACCGCGACGCCGCCGGCAACCTGCTTCGCGAGGAGGCGGACGGCGACTTCGACCTGCGGCTCGACAGCGTCGCGGTGTACCAGGCCGGTGCCGCCGACCCGTACCGCGAGGAGTTCGACGCGAACTGGGACGGCCGGGTCGACCTGTGGGTCGAGCTGAACCACGACTGCGCGTTCCTCCGTGCTCCCGGGGCCGAGTGCACCACCGAGTGCGCCGTGGACTGGTGCCATCCGCGCCGGCTGCCGTCGGCCGCCGGGGACGAATCCTCCTCGACGGAGGAGCCGCCGCCCGCCGTGGTGGCGCTGTACCGCGACGCGAACGGCGACGCGCTGTGGGACACCGCCGAGGTGCTGCTCGGGGCGCACCCGATCTGCGTGGCGTTCAACACGAACACGCCGGGGGAGACGCCGGACTCCGTGCGTCCCGAGATGGTCGAAGTCTACAAGCCGTCCTCGGTGGCCCTCGGCCGGGCCGACATCGACTACCTCCGCCGCGACTACCTGGACCTGCAGGGCAACCCGATCGTGCGCTGCGAGGACAGCGACGGCGCGGTCGCCGCCTGCCCCAACGCCTGCGCACCGTAGCGACGACCCCGGCCGCCGCCCCGGCTCGACCGGCCCGTCCCTCGAGCCTACGGCGCGTTCGTGCCTTCCCGGCCGTACTCGTCCTCGATCCGCACGACGTCGTCCAGCTCAGGGGTGGACACCTCGACCAGGTCGCAGGTTTCCACGGCGACGAACCGGTGCACGGTGCCCGGCGTCACGTGGAAGGCGTCGCCGGCCCGACACAGGCGACGCTCGACGTCGGGCGGCGCCCCGAGCTCGAGGCCCAGGACGCCCTGCAGCACGGTGAGGCTCTCGTCCTTGATTCGATGGTACTGGCGGGACAGCCGATGGCCCTTCTCGATGTGCAGGAGCTTGCCGACGTAGCGCTCGGTGTGCGCGAAGATCAGCTCGTGCCCCCAGGGCTTGTCGACGCGTCGCGGCAGGCCGGCACCCACGGGCTAGGACGTCCCGGGCGGCTTGATCGACGCCCGCAGCAGCGTCCCGATCGACGGCGGCGCCGCCGGCGGGACGGCGCCGACCGTCACGATCGGCGAGACGTCGAGCGGCGCCGGGGACTCGATGCGGATCGAAGGAGGCAACGCGTCGACCGGAGGCGCCGCCGGTTCGGCCGCGGTCGGCGCGACCGTGGTGCTCGGCAGCGGGGGCGGGGCCGGAGGCGCGGCGGCGAGGGGACCGGTGGTCCCGAGCAGCTCCTCTTCCGAGGAGGCCTCGCCGACGACCTCCATCTCGATGTCCTCGTCCTCGCCCTCCCAGACCAGCGGCGCCGCGGCCTCGGCCGACGCCCCGGGCTCCTCGAGCGCCGGCACGTCGATCGTGCGGGCCGGCGCTTCGGCGAACGGCGCCGCATCCGGCAGTTCGTTGGTCTGCGGCTCGTCGTCCTCGAGCGCCGCCGCGGGCCGCGCGGCGGCGGGGCGGCCGAGCCTTGCGCGGTTGGACTGCACGCGCTGCAGCAACGCCTCCAGGCGGGCCCGGCGCGTGGCGACATCGGTGATCATCGACCGGCCTCACGGGCCGTGCGGGCCTCTTGGTACAGCCGCGTCGCGATCGTCTCGGGGGCGACGCCGGCGGCGCGCAGCTGCGTCGCCCGGCGAATCGCCGCCGGGTTGGCGACCAGCAGGCAGCGACCGTCCGGCGTCTCCATCGCCAGACAGGCGGCCTCCTGGCCCAGAAACGTGGTGAACACGCCGGAGAACAGCGCCTCGAAGAAGGCCGCGCCGTGGACCCCGGCCAGCAACTGGCCGTCCAGGCGCACCAGCAGCACCTCGCCGAAGCTCTCGAGCACCGCCCGACCGAGGCCGTGGACGGCGAG
>CAZMRP010000329.1:0-6204 GCA_964568275.1 uncultured Myxococcales bacterium | reverse complement strand
TCGTCCTCGACGGCCGAGAGGACCAGGACCGGCACCTCGCCGCTGCGTCGGCGCACGGCCCGGAGCGCCGCCAGGCCGCCCTCCACGTCCACGCCGAGGCCCAGCAGCACCACGTCGACGTCGGTCGTGATGCCGGCGTCCAGCGCCGCGTCCTCGACGGTCGCGCGACGGACCTCGAGCCTCGGCCGCCGCGAGCGGCCGAGCGCCGCGAGGATCGTCCTGGCGTCGTGGTCGTCCGGCTCCAGCAGCAGCACGTGTCGGACCGCTTCGGACATCGACCACCTCTCCCGCGGCCCCCCGCGCGCGCGGCCCGCAGGTTTTCAATCTGCGGACGACGGCACGGGGTGTCAAGGCGCCGAGCGGATCGAGAGTCGCGGGACGTCCGGGTCGCGGGAACGCACGTGGTGGGGCGGACATCGGCGTGCTACCGTCGGCGTCGGGAGGCGGTCATGCGCGACATGCGGTCGATCCTGCTGGTGGCATGCCTGACGTTCGGGACGGCCTGCGGCGACGACTCGGCGACGGCCGACGCCGCCGACACGACGGCCGGCGACGCCGACACGACGGCCGGCGACGCCGACGCGGAGGTCGGCGCGGATGCGGACGCCGGCGCGGATGCGGATGCCGACGCGGACGCGGATGCGGACCCGGACGTGCCGGACGTTCCGGGGCCGATTCCGGACGAGCGACGCATCGACTGGCGCCCCGGCGTTCCGGGCGGGCTCCCCGACCCGACCACGGCCTGTCCCGCCGGCGCCCCGAGCGTGCGGGACTTCGGCGCGGTCGGCGACGGGACGACCGACGACGCGGCGGCGTTCCAGGCGGCGCTCGAGGCCGCGCCGGACGGCGGCGCCGTCCGCGTCCCGGCCGGCAGCTACCTGCTGCGCACCGGCCTGACGCTCGACCACGGCGTCGTGCTGTGCGGCGAGGGCCCGACGGCCAGCCGGCTGATCTTCGACGGTCCGGAGGTCGGGATCGCGATCCTGACCTACCGCCGCGGCGAGTTCGTCGCCGTCGTCGGCGGCGCGACCAAGGGCTCGACGACGCTCACCGTCGCCGACGGCTCGGGCTTCACCGTCGGCGGGTACGCCGAGCTGCGGCAGGACAACGACTGGGCGGTGATGGACCCCGAGAGCCGCTGGCGCTCGGAATCGTGGGTGCCCGAGGGCGCCGTGGGGCAGCTGTTCCGGGTGACGGCAACGGCCGGCACCGTGGTGACCGTCGAGCCGCCCGTGACGTTCGACTACGTCTCGGCGATGAACCCGGTCGTCCGGCCGCTGGGGCTGGTCGAGGGGGCCGGGCTGCAGGGGCTGCACCTCTCGCGCCGCGAAGGACACGACGCCGGCACGGTGCAGATGAAGAACGCCGCCGGCTGCTGGATGCGCGACGTGGAGAGCGAGAACACCACCACGGCTCACGTGAGCATGGAGTCGGCCCTGTGGTGCGAGGTCCGCGACAGCTACTTCCACCACGCCTTCGACTACGGCGGCGGCGGCCACGGCTACGGCGTGACGCTCGGCCTCCACGTCACCGGCGTGCTGGTCGAGAACAACGTCTTCGTCCACCTGCGCCACGCGATGATGGTCCAGGTCGGCGCGACCGCCAACGTCTTCGGCTACAACTACTCGAGCGAGCCCTACGCCGACGACGGAAGCTGGACGCCGTGCGACATCTCGCTGCACGGGCACTACCCGAGCCTGAACCTGTTCGAGGGGAACGTGGTGCAGGAGATCGATGTCTCCGACTACTGGGGCTCGTGCGGGCCCGGGAACACGTTCTTCCGCAACCGCGTGCAGTCCGAGGGAATCGATGTCCTCGACTGGTCGCACGGCCAGAACGTCGTGGGCAACGAACTGACCGACGGGCGCAACGTGCTGACGATCGAGGACAACGTGGAGGACACGCTGGTGCACGGCAACCGCCAGGGCGGCGTGGTGACCTGGGACCCCGGGCTCGGCTCGCACGAGCTGCCGGCGTCGCTGTACCACGCGACGAAGCCGTGGTTCTTCGGGTCCGATCCGTGGCCCGCCACCGGTCCCGACGTGCCTGCGGAGCCGATCCCCGCCGAACGACGGCACGAGGGAGGATGACGCGCCTTGGTCGCGGCCGGGGAAGGCGTCCGGAATAGAAGCCCGGCTGGAGGGTTGGGGCCCACGGGAAGGTTCAGGGGGAGGCCGGACGGTTCGCCCGGCTGCCGTTCTTGGAGGAGCGCATGACCGATGGGAAGGCCGACCACCCGGAACCGGTGTCCCGGGGCTTCAAGGTCATCCTCGTCGCGTTCGTCCTGCTCAGCATCATCGGCATGATCTGCTCCTGGCACCTGGTGGAGGTGTTCCGGGCGACCCACGTCTCCCCCGAGACGCATCGGAGCTTCTGCAACATCAGCGAGACGATGAACTGCGACGAAGTGGCGCTCCACGACGAGTTCTCCGTCGTGGCCGGCACGCCCGTCGCCGTCTGGGGCCTCGCCGGGTTCGTGTTCGTCGCCCTGCTGGCCCTGGTGTCCCTCCTGCGGGCCCGCGGGCGCTTCGGACAGGGCCTGCTGTTCCTGTTCGGCTGCCTGTTCCTCCTCGTCTCCCTGTGGCTGATCTACGTGATGCACTTCGAGATCGGATCCTGGTGCATCGTCTGCCTCGCGATCGACGCGGTCAACCTGTCGCTGTTCGGGCTCAGCATCGGCGCGATCCTCGTCTCCGGCAAGACGGTCAAGCAGGCCGTCCTCGACGACTTCCGCAAGGTGTTCAAGACCCCCGCGCTGCTCGCCGGGCTCGCCGTGGGCGGCATCGGCGTCCTCGCCGGCGCCTGGCTCTACGGACAGCAGCTGCAGGATTCGATCGCCGCCGCCCGGGCCGCGGTCAAGGCCGCCGAAGGGGATTCCGGCGCCGCGGCCGGCACGCACGTGCTGTACGTCTCCCAACGGAACGAGCAGCTCGAGACGAGGACCTGGTCGCCCAAGACCGGGGACACCCCCCAGGAGCAGGCGTGTGCCGAGGAAGAACAGCGGTCCGGGGAAGCCGGCGTCGCCGTCGTGCAGGTCGGCGTGAGCCCCGAGGGGTTCCCCTGGAAGGGGGCCCGGGAGCCGGTCCTGGAGATCCACGAGTTCACGGATTTCCAGTGTCCCCACTGCCGGCGGGCGCACATGATGATCAACAAGCTCGTGGCGCGCTATGCGGACCGGGTCCGCGTCTACCACCGGCATCTGCCGCTCGACGAAGCCTGCAACCCGATGCTCGACCGCCCCTTCCATCCGCGGGCCTGCGAGCTGTCGAAGATCGCCGTCTGTGCCGGCCAACAGGGACGGTTCTGGGAGATGGACGACTACCTGTTCCACAACTCCCCGGAGATCGCCCGGCAGAACACTCCCGCGGCGGAGATCGCCAAGGCCCTCGAGCTGGACATGGGCCGCTTCGAGTGCTGCATGGAATCCACGCAGACGATGGCCTCGATCGAGAAGGACCTCCGGGCCGCCGCCGAGCTCCAGCTCCGCGGAACCCCGGCCTACGTGATCGACGGCGAGGTCTACTACGGCAAGATCCCCGACGAGGCCCTCAACGCCTTGAATGCCGCGGCGCCGTAGCGCTGCCCGTCCACGGCCGAAGCCCGACACGGATGCCGGAGCCAACGGCTGCAGTCTGCGCCGGCCACCGCACATGGGTTGCACGCGGAGTCCAGCGCCGACGGCGGCCCGGTCAGCCCGCCGCGGCGCCGTCCGTGCGCCGGGTGCCCAACTCCTCGATCCCCATCGCCTCGCGCACCCGGCGCGCCAGCCCTTCGCGCAACGCCTCGTTCTCGCGCAGCGCGGCGGCGGCCTTCTCCTTGCCCTGGCCGAGCCGCTCGCCGTCCAGCGAGAACCACGCCCCGCTCTTCTCGACGAGGTCGTGCTCGACCCCCAGCTCGAGCAGCTCGTTCACCGCGTCGATCCCGGTGCCGAAGCGGATCTCGAACACCGCCTCCGTGAACGGCCGCGCCACCTTGTTCTTGACCACCTTGACCCGCGTCGCGTTGGCGACGGCGACGTCGCCATCCTTCACCGTCTGCGTGCGGCGCACGTCGAGTCGCACCGAGGCGTAGAACTTCAGCGCGTTGCCGCCGGTGGTGGTCTCCGGGCTCCCGAACATCACGCCGATCTTCATCCGGATCTGGTTGAGGAAGATCAGGCAGGTCCCGGTCCGGTGCACCACCGCCGTCAGCTTGCGCAGCGCTTGGCTCATCAGCCGCGCCTGCAACCCCACGTGCAGGTCGCCCATCTCCCCTTCGATCTCGGCCCGCGGCGTCAGCGCGGCGACGGAATCGATGACGATCAGGTCCACGCCGCCCGAGCGACACAGGATCTCCACGATCTCCAGCGCCTGCTCGCCGGTGTCGGGTTGCGACAGGTACAGCTTGTCGACCTCCACGCCGATGCCGGCCGCGTAGCGCACGTCGAGCGCGTGCTCCGCATCGACGAACGCGGCGACGCCGCCCAGCTTCTGGGCCGAGGCGATGGCGTGCAGCGCCAGCGTCGTCTTGCCCGACGACTCGGGGCCGAAGATCTCCACCACCCGGCCCCGCGGGTAGCCGCCGATGCCGAGCGCCGCGTCGAGCGCCAGCGAGCCGGTCGGGATCGAAGCGATCGGCTCGACCGCGTGGTCGTCGCCCAGCGCCAGGATCGAGCCCTTGCCGAACTGCCGCTCGATGGAGGCGATCGCCGCCTCGATCGCCTTGAGCCTCTCCGCCCACTTGCCGTTGCCCTTCGAGACCGCTGCTTCCATGTCACCCTCCTTCGTTTCGAACACGTCGGTCAACGGGCGCACTCGGCACGCCGCGCGCTCCGCGCGTGCGTGCCTACGTGGCGCCCCTACGAACGACTCGAGCGCGTGGCGCCTCTACGAACGACTCGAGCGCGTGGCGCCCCTACGGGGGATCCGCCGTACGTGGCGCCCCTACGAACGAGTCGAACGCCGTCAACGGGCGCACTCGCCCCGCGCTTCGCGCGGGGCTACGTGGCGCCCCTACGAGCGACCCTCCGCTACGGCCTGTCGTCCGAAGCCGCTCTCCATTCCCGAGGCCCGCTCCGCGATCCCCTCTCCCAACCGGTAACCCAGCGCTTCCGCCAGGTGCCGGACGTCGACTTCCGCGGCGCCGTCGAGGTCCGCCACGGTGCGCGCCACGCGGATGACGCGGTGCCAACCGCGCGCGGTGAGCGCCAGGCGATTCGCCGCCTTCGTCAGGAACGCCCGCGCCTCGCGATCCAGCGGGGCAGCGGCGGACAGTTCGTCGCCCGCGAGGCGCGAGTTGATGCGGGCGGCGAGGCCGAGCTGTTCGGCGCGGTAGACCTGCCGGTCGCGCGCCGCCAGGACCCGCTCACGGACCACCGCCGAGGTCTCCGCGTCGTGTGGTCGTCCCGAAGCCAGCGCCTCGGGGCGCACCGGGCCGACGTGGACCTGGAGATCGATCCGGTCGAGCAGCGGACCGGACAACCGCGCGCGGTACCGTTCGATCGCCGCCTCCGAGCAGCGACACGGTCGGCGCGGGTCGCCCAGGTGCCCGCAGGGACAGGGATTGGCGGCGGCGACGAGGGAGAACCTGGCTGGAAAAACCGACGAGCCGTGGATGCGCGCCACGGCCAGCAGGCCGCTCTCGAGCGGCTGGCGCAGCGCCTCCAACGCCGAGCGGTTGAACTCGGGCAGCTCGTCGAGGAACAAGACGCCGTTGTGGGCCAGGCTGGCCTCGCCGGGGCGCGGCGGGCTGCCGCCGCCGACCAGGCCGGCGTAGCTGACGGTGTGGTGCGGCGCGCGGAACGGCCGGGCGAACATCCGGCCGCGGCGCGGGTCGAGCAGCCCCACCGCCGAGTAGACCACGGCGGTCTCGCGCGCCTCCTCGGGAGAGAGCGGCGGGAGGATCCCGGACATGCGTTCCGCCAGCAGCGTCTTGCCCGACCCCGGTGGGCCGACGAGCAGCAGGTTGTGCCCCCCGGCCGCGGCGATCTCCAGCGCGCGACGGGCCACGGGTTGGCCGAGCACGTCGGCGAGATCGCCGCGGGCCGGGGGCACGGCCTCCGGGAGGGGAGAGGCCATCGGTTCCAGCGGTTGTTGCCCGAGCAGGTGCAGGACCAGGTCGCCGATCGTGCGCGGGCCGAGCACGGGGACGTCGACCCAACCGGCGACCTCCGCCGCGTTGCGCTCGGGCAGCACCAGCGCGCGCACGCCGGCCCGGCGGGCGGCG
>CAZMRP010000328.1:0-6207 GCA_964568275.1 uncultured Myxococcales bacterium | reverse complement strand
GCACCGATCGTCGCCAAGCCCCCCGCCGCCGCGCCGATCGTCGCCAAGCCCCCCGCCGCCGCACCGATCGTCGCCAAGCCCCCGACCATTCCGCCGCCCGTCATCAAGCCGACCCCCGACAAACCGACCAGCTAGGCGAGCCGGGCCTCGGACCCCCAGCTTCCCCACGACGGAAGCTCGAGGCAACTCGAGCACTTCGAAGCGCACCCGAGATCGTCCTGGAATCGACCAGGTATGGCCTTGACGGATAACGTGTTCCGGTGTAGGCCACAGCATCCGTGCGCGGCACGGCGTCCGATCCTGCGCTCGAGGGCGTCCCGGGCGGCAGAATGTTCGGGAAGGAGCATCCAATGCATCGCAAGCTGTTGATGACGGGTCTCGTGGTGGGTCTGTGGGCCGGTTGCGGCGAGGAGGAGACGACGCCGATCGAGGAGATCGGCTGTTCGATCCTGTCGCCGGCCGCGGACGACGTGGCACACGAGCAGCTGTCGGTGCAGATCGGGCTGGACGGACCGGTGGTGCGGGTCGAGTTGCTGGTGGCCGGCGCCGTGGTCGCGACGACCGACGTGCCGGAGCCGATGCGAAGCGTGTCGCTCGAGTGGAACACGGCGACGGGCGCGGACGGCGCCGTCGAGCTGTCGGCGCGGGCGTACGACGCGCGGGAGACCGAGGCGGTGGCCGAGCCGGTGACGGTGGTGGTGGACAACACGGCACCGGTGGTGGCGATGGGCGTGGACCGCTACGCGCTGATCCGCGGGAACGGCCCGGTGGCGCTGGCGATCGACGAGCCGCACCTGGCGACGGTGCGGGTGACCTCGGACCTGGTCGGCGTGGTCTACGACGGTCCGGCCGAGGCGGCGGCGCCGGAGTTCACGTGGGACACGACGACGGCCGAGGATCGGATCCACAAGCTGACGGTGACGGCGACCGACGCGGTGGGCCACACGGCGACGCTGGCGGACTTCCCGGTGATCGTGGCGAACCACGGCGAGGAGTTCGAGGTCGAGTACGATCCGGGGGCGCGGGTCTTCGTACCGGCGAACTACGCGACGGCGGAATACGACACGCGGGCTTTCATGCCCTCGCACGAAGGCGTGTTCCGTCTGATCAGCTGGATGACCTGGGACCCGACCGCCGGGTGGACGATGGAGTACAGCATCGGCGAGGGGATGTGCCCGCACCGCGGCATCGCGTTCACGTATGCGGAGTCGAACACCGGCGAGGTGGTGATCGAGCTGAGCCGCGACATGCTGCCCTCGTCGATCATCAACCTGTTCCCCGAGGAGGACCGGCGGACCACGACCTTCCCGTCGAACGACGACCCGCTGACGTTCGGCAGCTTCTTCGCCCACATCCGTCCGCTGAACCCGGCGGACTTCGTCGACCAGACCGTGCCGATCGAGGTCCACTGGGTGCTGATCGACGAGCCGCCGACCGCCTAGGCCCGCAACCCTGCGAATCAACCCCTTGATGCTCCGCACCCGGCTCGCGTTCTGCCTGCTGACGCTCGGCCCGGCCGCCTGCGGCGCCGCCGACGACGCCTCGCCGGACGGCGGCGGCGCCGACGTGCGGGACGCGCTCGACGACGCGAGCGAGGCGGACGAGGCGGACGACGCGGGCGAGACGGACGACGCGGGCCCGGCGCTGTGCGAATCGTGCCACGGCGGCGGCGGGCACGCCCATCCGCCGCGGGCGGTCGACGGCGCGGTCGAGCGCACGGCCCGCGGAGTGGGCGCGCACGAGGCCCACCTGGCCGAGTCGGACTGGCGGATTGGGGTGCGCTGCACCCATTGCCACCGGGTGCCGGTGCAGGTGGAGGATCCGGAGCACATCGATGCGGCGCGGCCCGCGGACGTCGACTTCTTCGGGCTGGCGGCGGCCGCGGGTGTGACCGCCGAGTGGGACGGGGCGACGTGCAACGTGTACTGCCACGGCGCCGCGCTGCGGGTCGACCCGCGGCGCAGCGGCGACTGGACCGGCGTCGACAGCCCGTCCTGCACCGGCTGCCACGGCCAGCCGCCCGGCGGGGCGCACCCGCGGGCCACCGACTGCGCGCGCTGTCATCTCGACGCCGTCGCCGCGGACGGCACGATCGACCGGCCGGCGCAGCACATCGATTCCATCGTCGGCGCGCCCCACGGCGCGCACATCGTGCACCTCGGCGGCCCGCTGCCCAGCGGGCCGGGAACCGAACTGCCGTGCAACTCCTGCCACCCGGACGGGGCCTACCACGGCACGTTGCGCGACGACCGGACGCTCGAGGAGACCACGGTCTGCGACCCGTGCCACGTGCCCGGGACGTGGACGCCGGCCGACTGGCGCGAGTTCCCGGTCCTCGGCTCGTAGCGGAAGCTCAGCTCCCGCAGCTCGGGCAGGCCGGCGGTTCCGCGGGCGGCGGGTCGCGCCAGGCGTCGTCGGTCTGGACGTAGCGGAACCAGACCAGCTCGTCGAGCGCGGGGTCGCCCGTCGGTGCGTTCGCGGCCGGCGGCTCCGCTCCGCGGCTCCCGCGGGACTCGTCCGCGACGCGCCGGGCCTCCTCGAAATAGCGCCGCCGCTCGGACGCCACGTGGGCCTCGGTCAACGGCGCCTCGTGGTCGCCGGCGGCGAAGCAGCAGGCCGATTCCTGGAGCGCCGCCGCCGACAGCTCGATCGGCGCGGCGTCCTCCACCGGGTGCGCGACGTGCTTCCAGGTCGCGTCGCGCCAGCCGAAGCGGTACAGCGGCAGGAAGTCCGGCCCGCGGTCGGCGACGAACTCCACCGCGGACAGCAGGAACTCCACGTCGGCGGCCGAGCCGTAGTACGGCAGCGTCAGGCGGACCCACCCCGGCTTCAGCCCGTTGAGCCCCTGGGCGATCTGCCTCCGGTAGCGCTCGGAGACCTCGGGGCCGATCCCGAGCAGCCGGTGGCCGTAGGGGCCGGCGCAGGAGCAGCCCGGGCGATTCTGGATGCCGAACAGGTGGTCGAGCAGCACGGCGACGAAGTCGTGGTGCAGCCCGTCGATGTTGAACGACAGCACCGGCAGCCGCGGGCAGTCGCGCGGCCCGTAGAGCCGGATCCGCGGGTGGCGCCCGAGCCGCTCGAGCGCCGTGCGGGCCAGCGCGACGTCGTGCTCGAGGATGCGGGCCGGGCCGAGCAGCTCCTTGACCAGGAACGCGGCGCCGGCGCGCAGGTCGCCCAGGATGTTCGGCGTACCCCCCTCCTCCCGCTCGTCGAGGCGCCGGACGTAGTCCACCGAGTGGCGGTCGAAGGCCGAGACGTAGTCGACCGTGCCGCCGCCGGGGCGCTCGGGGATCCGCGAGCGGAACAGGTCGCGATGGGCGACCAGCACGCCGGAGCCGCCGGGGCCGCCGACGAACTTGTGGGTCGACACGAACAGCGCGTCGATCCGCTGCTCCGGGTCGGCCGGGCGCATGTCGATCGGCGCGTAGGGCGCGGCGGCGGCGTAGTCGAAGCAGGCGTACGCGCCGGCCCGGTGCAGCGCCCGGGCCACGGCGCCGACGTCGGTCAGCACGCCGGTGACGTTCGAGGCGGCGGAGAAGGCGCCGAGCCGCAACGGACGCTCGGCGCGCGCGGCGAGCAGCGCGCCGATCGCGTCGACGTCCACGCGGCCGCAGCCGTCCAGCGGCACCTCGAGCACCTCCGCGATCGTCTCCAGCCACGGCAGCTCGTTGGAGTGGTGTTCGTAAGGCCCCACCAGCACCACCGGCCGCCGCTCCGGCGGGATGTGCCGCGAGAGGTCGTACTCCCGCTCCAGCGGCTCGGGGATCCGCAGGCCGAGCAGCCCCACCAGCTTGTGGATCGCCGCGGTGGCCCCGCTGCCCGCGAAGACCACGACGTGTTCGGGGCCGGCGTTGACCGCGCGGGCGATCACCGCCCGGGCCTGCTCGCGCAGCTGGGTCATCATCCGGCCGGTGGACGAGATCGCCGTGTGCGTGTTGGCGTAGAACGGCTGCACGTGCCGGAACCACGCCTCGACGAAGTGGAGGAACCGCCCGGTGGCGGTGAGGTCGGCGTAGCTCACCAGTCGCCGGCCGAAGGGCGTCTGGATCGTCGCCCGACGCCCCACCTCGTTCTGCCGCACCAGCTCCGCCAGCTCGCCGAACCGATCTTCCATCGGTCGACGCTTGTAACGCGGGGCGCCCGGCGAGACAAGCGCGGGGCGCGCCGCGGCGACGCCTAGAAATCCGGGTCCGGGAGGGAATCGGTGCGCAGCGTGCGGGGCAGCTCGAGCGGCCAGGCGTTGTCGTCGGACTCGTACAGGTACAGGTAGCGGGCGTAGGTCGTGACCACGCGACGCACGTAGTTGCGCGTCTGGTCGAACGGGATCCGCTCGACGAACACGTCGAGCCGCGTCTCCCGGAAGTCCCGCAGCCAGCGCGCGACGTTGTGCGGGCCGCCGTTGAACCCCGCGGCCTGCAGCGGGACCTGCCCGTGGAACTTGCGGCCGATCGCGGCGATGTACTCCACGCCGAGCGCGATGTTGCGCGCGGGGTCGAACAGCACCCGGTCGTCGTAGACCTCGCCCCGCGCCTCGAGCATCCGCCGGGTGGTCGGCGGGATCATCTGCAGCAGCCCGATCGCCTTGGCGCTCGACACCACGTCGGGATCGAACGAGCTTTCCTGCCGCATGATCGCCCAGGCCAGGTACGGCGACAGCCCGTGCGCCTCGGCCGCGGACTCGACGTCGTCCCGCCAGGCCCGCGGGTAGACCGCCTCCCAGTACGGCAGGTGTTCGGCGTCGAGCACCAGGCCCCAGTCCCGCAGGTGCGCGACGGCGACGTGCCGGTACGGCACTTCCGCGGCATCGACGCACAGCAGCCGGCCGCACAGCTCGCGCAGCTCGTCGCCGGTCGCCGGGGCGATTCGCGGCTGCAGCTCGGCCAGCAGCCGGGTGCGCGCCTCGGCCATCAGACCGGCGCGCCGCAGCACGTCGACCTCCGCCGGCAGCTCCCCGCAGCGCTCCTCGAGGTCGCTGCGCCCGACGCCGCGCTCCGGGTACGGCGGCGGCGGCTCGTCGCCCAGGTCCGCCAACCGCTGGCGGGCCAGTTGCGCGTACCAGTGGAGCGGCTTCTCGGCGATGACGGTCTTCCACAGCTCCCGCGCCTCGTCGGCCCGGCCGAGCTCCAGGCGCGTCACGGCGCCCCAGTACTGCGCGCGGGTCCGGGAATACGGGTCGTCGTCGTCGCCGAGCGTGCCGTCGATCAGCGGGAGGGCGTCGGCCGGGCGGCCGGCGAGATAGTAGGCCAGCGCGAGGGACCAGCGGCTCTGGGGCCGTCCGGGGCCGGTCCGGCGGCGGCCGACCAGCGGCTCCAGCGCCGCGATCGCGTCGTCGAACCGGTTGAGGTACAGCTCGAGCGTCGCGGCGAGGTACGCCGCATCGGTGGCCCGGGCGCTCTCCGGGTGCGCCGCGGCGAATTCCCGAAAGGCGACGATCGCCTCCGCGTCCCGTTGGTCGCGCGCCAGGCTGCGCGCCCGGAGAAACTCGGCCTGCTCGGCGTGCGGCCCGCCCAGCTCGACCACCGCGGCGTACGCCTCCGCCGACTCGTCCCAGCGTCGCCGATGCAGGTACAGCGCCTGCGCCCGTTCCCAGGCGACCTCGGCGACCGGCGGGTCGGTGGCGCCGACCGGAATGTGGTCCAGCTCCTCGAGCGCCGTCGCCCATTCCCGGCGCCGGACGAGGGTCCGCGCCCGCTCGAGCCGCCAGGCCGGCGGCACGACGAAGGCGGGGTCGAGCGACCGCAGGCGCGCCTCGGCCTCCCCGGCGGCGGGCCGGCCCGGCTCCTCGCGCACCAGCTGCTCGTAGACCGCCCGGGCCCGGGCCGTCTCACCCAGCGCCTCGCGACAGCGCGCGGTCCGGAAGCGCACCTGCAGGGCGTCGACCTCCCGGGGCAGCCGCCGGGGAAGCGCCGCATAGGCGGCCAGCGCCTCGGCCCAGCGCTGCTGGAGGAACGCGATGTCGGCGGCGCGCACGGCGGCGAGCGGCGCGTACGACCCGCCGCCGGCGGCCAGCAGCAGGGCGGCGGCCAGCGCGGCGGCGAGCCGGTCGGCGAGCAGGGCGGACTCCAGGGCCTGGAAGCGGACCACGTCGTCGAGCGCCGGCCAGACGCCGAGCAGCGCACGAAAGCCGTCGTCCGCCTCGGCCCAGCGCTCGGCGACGAAGGCCTCGCGGGCGCGGCGCAGCCGGTCGACGGGCGTGTCGGGTACGAC